>JAUXGQ010000530.1 GCA_030621975.1 Gammaproteobacteria bacterium
AATGATCGTCGCTAAGTTTGATGTCCTCTTTCTTCGCCGTCTTTTTGGCACTGGACTTGCTCCAATCGGAAGGTGCAAAGGGAAAGGCCGAGTCCTTTTCCTTGCGCAGATTCGGGTTCATTATCTCGCTCATTGAATCAGCCATGTTTTGGTCTCCTTTGGCAGTGTGCAGGCTAGGACAACAAAAAATCCGGGTGTTGCCCGCCGGTGGATAAGTGTCTCCTTCGATTCTACACCAAATATAGTTCAAGGTTGGCCGTCTGCCTTGTGGCCTTTCTTGTCCTTTTCAATCAGCTGCATATATTCCTTGGGTGACAGGGTCATGGCCTTTTCCGGTTTCTTTTCCGACACGTAATAGGCATAGACCACGGTGATGACGATGGCGAGAAAGATGACGAGGAAGTTTTTGGTATTCATGGAGAGGACTCATCCCGGGACCATGACCGGACCTCGCGGGCCCGACAACTCGGTCAGTGGATGCTGGTAGACAAGTGATAGATTGGCCGCGCTGCCGAGGCTGCTGGTCTCGCCCAGCAAATACCGGCCGTTGCCGAGCAACAACAGCAGGTGGTCGCAAAACCGCAGGGCCAGATTGATATCGTGCAATACCATCAGCATCGCCTGGCCCCGCGTACAAAGCTTCTTGAGCAGTTCCAGCACGCTGACCTGGAAGTTCAGGTCCAGATGGTTGGTGGGCTCGTCCAACAGGCCCAGTGCGGGGTCCTGGGTCAGCAGGGTTGCGATGGCGAGGCGCCGGCGTTCGCCGCCGGAGAGCGTAGACACGGGGCGGTTCGCGAGGGATTCGAGTCGCAAGTTCTTCAAAGCCTGCATGGCCCGCATCTTATCGTCGTTGCGCTCCCATCGCCAGTTGCCCAGGTGGGGATGGCGTCCGATGAGGGCCGTTTCCATGACAGAAGCGGGGAAAGGGTCTTCGTTATCCTGGAACACCACGCCCAACCTGCGCGCGATGCTGCGCCGGGATAGCCGGGCCAGTGACTTATCCTGCAGCCGAATGTCGCCGCACTCGGGTTCTCGCAGTCCCGCGAGCGTATGCAACAGGGTGGTTTTCCCCACACCATTGCGCCCCAGCACGGCCCAACACTGCCCCGCTTCGATGGCCAGGTCGAGACCGCGGCAGACCGCTTTGCCACCGATGGTAACGTCCAGATTGCGGGTTTCTAGCATTTATATCCCCGACATCCGCCTGGTCAGCAAGTATAGAAATACGGGGACCCCCAGCAAGGCGGTCAGGACCCCGACGGGCAGTTGCTGCGGGGCGAGCAGGGTGCGTGCAAGGGTATCCGCGAATACCAGCAGACTGCCGCCGAGCATGGCGCTGCCGGGCAGCAGCACGCGGTGATCGCTGCCCGCCAGCAGCCGGAACATGTGGGGGACGATCAGTCCGACGAACCCGATGCTTCCGCCCACGGTGACGGACACTGCAGTCACCAGGGACGTCAACAGGAACAGTCCCAGGCGCAGGGGAGCGACGTCCACCCCCAGAGCGGCGGCCTGATGCTCCCCCCGCGAGAGGATATTCAAGGGGCGGGCCAGGAGCATGGCGGCGCTCAACCCGACGCCCAGAACGAGCAGCGGGACTTCGGGGTCAACAGCATCGCCCAGGTCACCGATAAGCCAGAAGAACATGCCCGGAAGCCGGGCCGCAGGACTCACGCTGAGCACGAAACTGATCAGCGCCCCCCAGCCGGTGGCGAGCACCACGCCTGTCAGCAGCAACCGCGTCGGGGTCCAAGCGCCCGCACCCCGGGCCAGTGAGAATACCAGCAAGATGGCGACGGCGGCGCCCAGGAAGGCGGCCCCTTTCAGCCAGAGACCCGTATATCCCGCCAGCATGGCGAGCAGTGCGCAGAACGCGGCGCCGCCCGATATCCCGAGCACATAAGGGTCGCCCAGAGGATTGCGAAGCAATACCTGCATCAGGGCGCCGGCCAGGGCCAGCATGCCACCCACCGCATAGGCACAGAGCGCCCGGGGCAGGCGCAGTTCCAGGATCAGACGCCGTTCCAGGGTTTGATCGTCGCCCCCCAGGGCACTCCAGACCGCTACGGGATCAAGATTTACGCTGCCCACGGAAACCGCGAAAATAGCGCAGACAATGCTGATCAGTGCCAGACCGGCCAGGAGGCCCGCCCGATGTGGTTCCGGAGACGGCGACGGAGCATTCATTTCGCCGCGCCTTGCCCGGATTTCGCACCGCCGTGAGCAGTCCGGGCTCGCTGAACGTTACAGGACAGCCTCCTAGCCACGTAGACTGATCAGCGGCCAGTTCCGCGATCCGGCATATTCTGCCAGCAGGCTGTCCGGATCCACGGCAACCGGGTTGTCCACCAGTTCCAGCAAAGGAATGTCGTTGTGGGAATCAGTGTAGAAACTGCTGCCCTTCAGGTCTTGACGATGTGCACCCAGCCAGGCGTTCAGCCGCTTGATTTTGCCCTCCCGGTAGGCCGGTTCGCCGGCGACTTTCCCGGTGTAGCGCCCGTCCGACATCTCCGGCTCCGTGGCGATCAGATAGTCCACACGCAGGCGCTCGGCAATGGGGGAGGTAACGAAGCTATTGGTAGCG
>JAUXGQ010000315.1 GCA_030621975.1 Gammaproteobacteria bacterium
GATCAGTGTCCTTCAGGTCCTCGATGTCCTGCCGCTCCTGCGCCTCCCGTCTGTCACGCTTCATCTTGCCCTTGGCGTCCCTGGCACGCCGCTCGGCCTGGGTCAGCTCGCCAAAATCCCAGCCGGGCATGTGGTCCATCTTGAAGCCACGCTCGCTGAATTTTTCAAAAAACTTGCGCACGTCGCTGGCGGAGTGCAGTAGTTGCACATCACCGTTGGGCAGGAACACGGTGATGGGGAAGTCCGCCGCCTCGAACTCGTTGGCGAAGCGGTTGGCCGGGCCGTGGTGCGCAACGTTGCCGCCCTTGTAACCGGCGCGCTTGGCAGCATCGTTCATTTCATTCATTGTGGTGACTTCGTTATTCCCGATCGTGCCCATTTCTGCGACCATGTCCGGGTCATCCACGAGGCCCCCTGCCCCGCGTTTGCTGGACACCGCGAACAGGTCATAGTCTGCGGTGATGGGGCGGGGCGGGTCGCTGAAATCCGCCAGCACCTTGATTTTTTCGCCGTTCGGCCCGTCGATCTCGATTTCCTGGGCGATCGCTTGCTTTGGTTTGCGCTTGACCCACTTACCGTCCACGAGTTCCTCGTAGGGTTTGCCCAGGGCCTTGTTATTCAGCTCCCTGTACACCTTGATCTTTTCGGGGGTGACACCTGTTGCCAGACTGCCGTCGGGTGTTGCCATCTTGCTGTACATGGGATCCACGGGAATCATGCCCTTCTGCGGCCCCCAGTCGGAGCTCTTGCCCTTGATATTCATGCCCTTGGTCGCGGCGCCGCTGGTGATGAGTTCCGTGGCGTGGGGATTGACCGGGCGCATCATGATGATCTCGCCATTCTTTTTCGCGATTTCGGAGAAGGCCTCGGCGTGTTCCGGCACGATGTTGGACTCGCGGATGGCGATGCCGCGTTTTTCGGGATCGATGGGGTCCGCATCAACCCCGTCCTTTTTTGCCACCGCGGGCTCGTCACCGTCGGCGCGCGTCGGACGGTCGTCTTCACCGGTACGGGTAGGGGTTTCATCCGCTGCCTTGGCTGCGGGCGCTTCCGAGCCGGCCCCGGTCCTGCGCCCGCCGAGTCCGGCCACATCGAGGTTGGCTTCCGGCGCCTCCACCGGTGCCCCCTCGGGGGTCCTGGTCGGCTTGTAATCAAGAGGCTTGGCCGCCGTGGGGTAATCGACGCCGTTGCGCGGATCAAAGGGAAAGACACCCTCACCCTGGGTGCCCCCTTTACCCAGTGATGTGTAGTTGTGCTTCCCCTCGCGCTGCCAGCGCTGCCAGTCCATCATCTCGTCGAGGTCACCGAGCGCCTCGTGGGTAAATTCCCGGCCCGCTCCCGGGGCAGTGCCCATGTTCCAGTTCTCTTTTTTCGGGGTAAACCCGGTCATGCTCTGCGGTGTATCGAGGGCCTGCTGTACTTTTGCCGCGGCCTCCGGAGATACGGCGGGGCCGATGGATTCACGGTCCGGGATAACCATGACCCACTCGTCCGCGGTGCCCTCCACCTTTTTGAAGGAGTAGTTGCCGTGGTGGTTATCGAGGAACACAAAACTTTTCTTGTTCAGGGCATCCAGCCCGTTACGGTAAGCCTTGATCTGGCCCGCCGACATGTCGGCCTTGGTGGTCCTGGCGATCCCGTCATCGCCGGTCCTCGTCACCATGGCCTTGTCGAAGGTGTCCGGTGCTCTCTCCACGATGGTCAGGGTGCCGCCTTCAAGATCTATCGCGCCACCGTTTTTGGAGTCCGGTAGATACCCCGTGGTGATCTTTTGCTTCCCGAGTGTGGCGGGGGTCAGCAGTACGGTACCCGTGGGGTCGGCCTCCAGGATGGCTTTGCGTCCGAACTCATCCAGGGCATCACCGCCGGGAGTGGATTTGCTGAGTCGGACGACTATGTCATCGCGGCCCTTGACCTTGTACACGCCCGTGGCAGAACCGCGGCCGATCTCCTCGCCGAGTGTCAGTTCGTTGCCCTCGGCATCGCGCACCACAACATTGCCATCGCCGTCGAGGCGCACATCCACCGGCGGCTTGTCCGCCTTGGCCGCCGCCCTGCCGCCGGTTCTGGCGGCACCGCTGCCATCGGGAGTGACGTCCGCGTCAGGGGCCTTTGCCGCATCGCCGGCCTTGGCGGCATCGTCACCTCTGGCCCCGGTCGCGGCTGCCGGCGTGCCATCAGGTGCGTTCGCATCGGGTGCCCGGGACGCATCGCCGGTTTTCGCCAGGTCACCGCCCTTGCCGCCGGCGCCCGCCACCGTGTCCAGCCCCTTGGCTTTCAGCAGTATCTTGGCGGCGGCAGCGCGGGCCAATGCCTCCTCGGGTGCGAGGATTGTGCCGGTAACGTAGCCGGTGTCCTCCAGTGCATCGCGGATACCCTGCTTGCCCTTGCCGGCCATCTTTTCGTAGCGCCGGTCCAGGGCGTCCAGCACACTCTCACCTTTTTTCACCGCCTCCTCGGCGATACGGGCACCCTCGGGGTCGTCCAGGTCGATAAGGCTACTCAGTGCATTACCCGCCTCGCCCAGGGTTTTCATATTCTCCTTACCGGTTATATTGGTTTCGATACCGGTGTAGGAGTTGATGGCGATCTCGATGGCCTCTGCTGCGGTATCTCCCAACTCGTAACCCAGGACCGCCAGGTCGACGATGGCATCCTTGGCCGCGATGCCCACGCCCTTGGCGTAGTAAAGGTAACGCACGATAAATTCCCCGGGATCGGTATACAGCGTCACGAGGTTGTCCACCACCAGGTCCTGCACAAAACTCACTGCGGTGTTTTCATGCAGCGTATTCTTGCCCGCCGCCGCGGCCACCGTACTTGAGGAGGTCTTGGTGGCTTGTACTGAGGCGGCGTCGACATAATTGGTCGCAACGGCCGGGTCTTCACCCCTGGCCCGGGCGGCCTTGCGCACGTGGCTGTTCAGATCGGCGCTGTTTCTGGGTCCGATACCGTCATTGCGGTTTGCCTCGTACTCCCGGTTCAGGTCCTTGCGGTAGCTGGCCAGCTCCGAATCCTGGCCCTGGCGCCACTGGGTGTGGGTCTGCGTGAGCTTGTTCAGCTCCACTTCGGCTTTTTCTGCCTCATCGCCCTTGCCAGCCGCTTCCGCGTTGGTAATCCTGACCTTCAGTTGCTGGGTGGCGATGGCAAATTCCAGTTCCCCGACCTCGGTCTGTGCCTTCTGGGTATCGTACTGGCGCCTGAGCACCACCGCCCGGTCGGTGCGCTGGGCGGTCTCCCCCGTCAGCCGCCGCTCGTCCAGCTTGGTCACCTCCAGCTGGAGTCGTTGCTCGTAGCGCTGGGCGTCTCCGACTTTCTTGTCCCTGGCATTCCGCCACGTGGTGGCGTTGCCGTTATGGGTGGCGATGGCTGTCTTGGCCGCGGCAATTTCCGCTTGCAGGCGATCCGTTTCAGCATCGTCGATAATTTTGTCGTACCATTTCTTGCTGGCGTTTTTCTTTTTCAGGGCCGCCTCGGCCGCCTTCTTGCGTTGTTGGGCACCCTTGAGTTGTTTCGCGTGGGTCTGGTAGCGCCGGTCGAGATTCCTGATCTGCTCGCTGTGCTCTACCCGGGCCCTGGCGATGTCGAGTCGCAGGGACTGGATTCTCTGTTGATCGGCGGTGAGTTGCGGTTGCTCCGGGGGTTTTGCCGGCGCCGCCTGGGGTTCAGGCTTGGGAGGCAGGGTGGCAGGGTCCCTGGCACCGCCGCTCTCGTAGAGGCCCTTCTCTGTCAGTGCCGCCCGGGCGGCGGCCTTTTCCCAGTCCTCTTCTGCTACTGCCGGCACAGCTGTGAACAGCAGCGTCAAGAACCATGCGCCTGACCGCCTCACCACTGAGTCTCCTCTACAACGGTACTGGCCCGCTCCTTCATGGCCAGCAGTGCCGCGATGGACTTACCCTTGGCGCCCCCGAATTCCTTCAACCACGCCCAGTCTGCCGGGGCATGCTCGGTGAAC
>JAUXGQ010000303.1 GCA_030621975.1 Gammaproteobacteria bacterium
GGATCATCTGGTGATGAACATCCAGGGGCTTCCGATCAACTGGGATCTGACCCCCGGGGGTTAGCCGCGGGGGTGCGCCGTTCTTAGGCCCTTAGTCTGTCAGACTTGTGCAAAATGACAAATAATTTCACGCTGACAACCCACCAGAATCAAACGGCAGATGTAGGCTGGGGCTCGCCCCCGCTTTGCTGCGTACTGGCTCGCGAATCAAAGAGCTGGGGCGAGCCCCAGCCTACCTTTTCAATGCCGGCTATTCCGGGTTAGGTTTAAACATGGCGTCATCTCAGAATACTTCCCGGCCGGTCCCGCGGCGGGGCTTTGTCCTCCCTCGCTGGATGCTGTTGCTCCTGGTCCTGATTATCGGGTGTTCCATGGGGTCTGCCGGCTACGCGGCAGGGCCGGACATGGGAATGGTCGGTGTGGAAGACCGCCTGTCCCCCATCGGGCGGGTTCACGTGGCGGGTCAGGTCTTCGAAAACTCGGGTGTGGCCGGCGAGACAGCGGAAGAAGAGGTGGAGCCAGCACTCCCGGGGGCGCCCAGACTGCAACGCAGCGACTATCCGGACATGGGTTTCAGCAGCCGCTCGGCGGTGTGGATTCTGGCTCAGATGCACCTGTTTTTCGGCGCCCTGGTGCTGGCAGTACCCATCTTTGTCCTGGTGATCGAGTGGGTCGGCGTCAAGACCCGGGACGATCGCTACGACGACATGGCCCACGAGTTCATGAAGATCAGCCTGACCGCGTACGCGATCACGGCCCTTTTCGGCGGCGCCCTGACATTCGCCCTGTTCCTGCTCTATCCCGATTTCATGGGCTACATGATGCGGGTGTTCGGGGCCCAGGTGCTGGTTTATGCGGTGCTGTTCTTCCTGGAAAGCATGTTCCTCTACATCTATTACTATGGCTGGGACGCCATGCGCTATGGCAACCTCAAGTATGTTCACCTGACCCTGGGCCTGGTGCTCAACGCGGTGGGGGCGACCCTGATGGTGGTGGCCAACTCCTGGACCACCTTCATGATGGCGCCCTCCGGCGTCAACGAAGTCGGGGCAGTGGTCGGCAATATCTGGGAGATCATGAAAGGCCCCCTCTGGAACCCCATCAATCTGCACCGCTTCATCGCCAACATCGGTTTCGGTGGCGCCGTGGTGGGCGCCTACGCCGCCTACAAGTTCCTGAGCTCGCAGGATGCGGAGCAACGCGCGCATTATGACTGGATGGGTTACACGTCCAACTTTATCGCCATCCTGGCGTTTCTGCCGCTGCCGTTCGCCGGTTACTGGTTGATGGCGGAGATCTACGCCTATTCCCAGCAGATGGGTATCACCGCCATGGGCGGTATCCTGGCCTGGCTGTTCATCGTACAGGCGGTGCTGATCGGCACCATTCTGCTGGCGGGCAACTATTACCTCTGGTCCGGCATGTCCCGCACCGAGGGCTCGGTCCGCTACCGGGGGTTCATCAAATACATCGCGGCCGTGCTGGTGATCTGCTTTCTGATCTGGGTGACGCCGCACACCCTCATCCTGTCGGCCGCGGAGATCGGCAAACTGGGCGGCAGCCATCATCACCTGCTGGGGCCGCTGGGTATCATGCCGGCCAAGAACATCGCGGTGAACCTGATGCTCATCGCCACCTTCCTGTCTTTCCAGCTCTACCGGCGCTCGGACAAGGTGGCGACGGTTTCCTGGGAGAAGGCCGGCAATGCCCTGATGGCATCCATCTATCTGGTGGCCGTTGCGAACATCATATTCGCGGGGGTCTATTACGGTTACTTCACCAACACCGTCTACAAGGTCGGTTCCTCGGTGATGCAGGTGGCCTCTACCCTGGTGGTGATCCTGGCCGGCGTCATCATCGATGCGTTGATGTTCAAAAACGCCAGGATCCTGCCCTCGCAGTGGGGCAAGGTGAGTGATCGCGCCCAGTATGCCCTGTTCGCCCTGCCCATCGCCTTTACCTGGCTGATGGCGCTGATGGGTTACGTGCGCTCCTCGGTGCGCACCCATTGGCACGTCTATACCGTCATGAAAGACAATTCCCCGGATAACTTCATTCCGACCATCGGTTATGCCGGTAACATGATTACCATCGTAACCGTGCTGTTCCTGCTGTTCATCCTGTTCATCTTCTGGATCGCGAGTCTCAGCGGCACCAAGCAGGCCAGGCCGGTCATGGCCGCCGCAGGGGGTGCGGCATGAGGGGGGCAGTCGGGCACCAAGCGGGTTTGCGCGCTGCGCGGGTGCGGGCCGAAGAGGGCAGTACCAGTCTCGGCATTCTCGGCAAGACCCTCGGTTTCAGTCTCGCGCTGACCCTGGTGTTCACCCTGGTGGCCAACATGCTGCCTCAGGTGGAGGGTGAGGCCCCGGTGGAACAGGAGGTCGATCTGGGCGCCTTGACCATGGATTCCTTCGTGGCCTTGGGAGAGACCCTGTTCGAGGGCAAGGGGACCTGTACCCTGTGCCACAAACCGCCACCCCTGGGCCGGGCGCCGGACGTGCAGGGCGAGAACATGGTGGAACTGGCCCAACAGCGCCTGGCCGACGAGCGCTACCGGGGTGAGGCCGGCAATGCCGAAGAGTACATGCGCGAATCCCTGCTGGATCCGAGCCGATACGTGGTGGCGGGCTGGGGCAAGAAAGGCACCAACGATGCGGTTTCCCCCATGCCTGCTATCAATAAGCCGCCCATCGAACTGTCGGCAGTGGAGATGGACGCCATCATCGCTTATCTGCAGGCCAAAGACGGCTACGAGGTCACCGTCGCCCTGCCCACGGAAGCCCCCGCCGCGGCTGAGCCCGCCGCCGTCGCTGCCACCGGCGGCGCACCTGCGCCCGCCGTCACCGCCGAAGCGGCGGTCAAGAAATACGCGTGTATGGCCTGCCATGCGCTCTTGGGGTCGGAGGCGGCCCTGGGGCCATCGCTGAACGACATCGGCCAACGCCAGCCGGCGCAGGCGATCCGGGCCAGCATCATCGATCCCGATGCGGTCATTACCGAGGGGTTTACCCCCGGTGTCATGCCCGGTGACTTCGCCGAGAAGATGACGGTGAAGGAACTGGAGATGATCGTGCAACTGCTGACAGAGCAGAAATAAGAGGCTTTTTGATGAAAGGGTTCAGGATTCCCGCGTTCTGGCAGGCCGTTCTGGTCATCGTCATCGCTTATCTGGTGTTCGACAACGCCTTTCCGCCGGTGATGCCGGCGACCCTGATGGCCCAGTACATGATCGTCACCGTAGTGGGCGTGCTGCTGTATTTTTCCTTCGACGAGGCGCGCTGGACCGAGTTCAAGTCGCCGCTGCTGGCGGTCTTGCGGGACGACGACAAGGGGCTCATACGCTGGGCGTTTCTGATCGCAATCCCCCTGGTCTTCGCCTACACCGCCTATGGCTGGGTGAGGCCCTCCCTGGACGCCCCGGTGGAGCTTCGTCAGGTGCACCCCGCGCCGCCTTCCAAGCTGAAGGTCTTCAACAAGACCTACGATCTGGGGAGTCTGGAAAACCCCATCCGCACCCAGGTGCTGAAGACCATGCAAGCCGACCGGCAGGCGGGTTGGGAAGCCTATGAATCGGCGGTGGCCGCGGGCAGGGATGTCTATTATCAGAACTGTTTCTATTGTCACGGCGATTTGCTGGATGGCACCGGTCACTACGCGCATGGCTTCAATCCCCTGCCCATCAACTTCCAGGACGTGGGCACCATCGCACAGTTGCAGGAGGCCTTTCTGTTCTGGCGCGTCGCCACCGGTGGGCCGGGCCTGCCGAAAGAAGGGACGCCTTGGAACTCCGCCATGCCGGTGTGGCATGAAATGCTGGACGAGGAACAGGTGTGGCAGGCGATCACCTTCCTCTACGACTACGTGGGTCAGGTGCCGCGCATGTGGGACCCGGATATCTCGAAGGTGGTTACCGGTATGAAGGACGAACTGCGGGCGAAACGGGCCGCCATGCAGGGCAAGGAACTCTACCGGTTGCGTTGTGCCGTATGCCA
>JAUXGQ010000384.1 GCA_030621975.1 Gammaproteobacteria bacterium
GCGTTTGTCCAATGGCCTTGTTACTGAGTCCTGAAGCGATCAGTTTCAGGACTTCCCGTTCCCGTGGCGAGAGGTTGGCGCCGCCGCCGTCCAGGCGAAAAGCACGGAGTTTTTCGCCCACCGAAGGGCTCATGTAGCGATGACCGGCAGCGACCTTCTTGACGGCTTTTATCAGCTCGTCAAAGGTATTGTCCTTCAAGACATAGCCGTGGGCCCCGGCGCGTTCGGCCTCGAGGCTCAGTGCCGGTTCATCATGCATCGTGAGCAGCACGACGCGTGTGGGTAACCCTTCATCTCGGACTTTACCCAGGATTTCGATACCCCCTAAATGCGGCATATCGATATCCAGAATCCCCACGTCCGGTTGAAGTGCCTGGATGAGTCGCCAGGCCTCCTGACCATCGGCGGCTTCCCCCACCACCTCCCCCTCATTCCAGGTATGGAGCAATCGGCACAGACCCTGGCGAAAAATTGTGTGGTCGTCTGCGAGCACCAAGCGAATCATGAGATAGGAACCTTCACCATCACAGTAGTGCCTTTACCGGGTTCGCTGCAGATCTCGGTTGTGCCTCCCAGACGCTGACTGCGTTCCTTGATGATGGAAAGCCCCAACCCTTTATCCTGGGCCAGGATCTGTTCGGGGCAGAAACCGCAACCGTTGTCTGAGATTTCCATCAACAGCCAGGCGTCGTCGACCGCATCCAGCCGCACCTTGATCTGTTCGGCACTCGAGTGCTTGATCGCGTTGTTGAGTACTTCCTGAAAAATGAGGAAACAATGTTCCTTAATCCGGTCGCTCAGAAAAGCGTAGGTCGCCTGGTCGGTATAAATGCGAATCTCCGCGTTAATTCGGCCCCCGAGTTTGCTGGCGTGTGAGCGCATGGCCTCCGCCAGGTCCATCCGTTCGAAGTGTGTAGGTCTGAGCTCCTGGGTGAGATCGCGAACCTGCGCAATGGCCTTGCGAACCTCCTCGACCAGCTCGGGCAGGATTTCTGCAGCCACGGGCTGATCCCTTTTCCCGGCGATCATCTTGAGCCCGAGGTTGACCGCCTGCAGGCTCTGGCCTACGCCATCGTGCAGCAGCGCAGCCAGCCGGTTCCGCTCTTTCTTCTCCAGTTCCTCCTTGAGTTTGCGCAGCGCTTCCTTAGCGCGTTTTTCCTCGGTGACATCCTGGACCGTACCGACCATCCGCAGGGGTTGCCCGTCGGTATCGAAGCTGACCTGGGCCTGTTCGTGTACAACGCGCTCGGTCCCGTCCGGCTGGACAAGGCGGTGCTCGACGCTGTAGGACTGGCGCCGGTAAAGGGCTGCGTCCACGGCCTTTTTCACTGTTTCGCGGTCGGTCGGGTGCACAAACTCCAGAAAGGCCTCATAGGTGGCACCGAACTGCTCGGGTGCCACATCGAAGATGCGGTAGGTCTCATCCGACCAGCTCAGGTCGTTGTCGACGATATCCCAGTCCCAGCTGCCCAGATGGGCCACCCGCTGGGCCTCCGCGAGCTTGGTCTCGCTTGCACGGAGGGCTTCTTCCGCTCGCCTGCGTCGAATGACGCCGGCTATGGTATTGGCGACGGCGAGAACAAACTGTACCTCTTCCTCAGTTTGCTGGTGTCCTTCGGGCACATAGAGGTTCAATACACCAAATAGCTCACTTCCGGCCTGGATAGGAACGCAATAATGCCCATGGGGGTCGATGCCCGTATAGGAATGTTCGTGCCGTTCATCAATCCGATCGGCATGGATAACCTTTCTGCTTTGTGCCGCCATCCCGCAAAGACAACGGCCAAAGGGAAGCCGGCCACAGCTGTCTACAATCGAGGCCGGCAGCCCATGCCGGACTTTCATTACCAGCTCCTTGGTATTTTCGTCCACCAGAAAAATGCAGCCTTGGAGAGACAGGCCAAGTTCATGTCCTTGCAGCACCAAGATCAATGACCGGCGTAATATCTCTACGAGCGGCACGGGTTCCAGGGAGAGCTTTAGAATTGAGGCGATTATTTCCTGGTAGAGCAGACCACGGGAGAGCCCCTCCTGGGCCCGCTTCCGCTCTTCGACCTCGCTGTGCAGGTCCTCATTGAGTAAGGTTAAGTCCCGGGTGCGTTCGCGCACCCGGGATTCCAGTTGCTCACGGGCTAACCGTTCACTGTCGAGCAACGCCGACTCCGCCGCTTTGCGCTCAGAGATGTCCTGCACGGTGCCGGTCATCCGTAACGGGTTGCCGGCCTTATCAACGAATGTTTCCGCCTGCTCTTGCACAAAACGTTCCCTGCTGTCCGGAAGCACAATTCGGTACTCGATGGAATAGGGCAGCCTGTCCTTCAGGCTGGTGTTTGCGGTTGCCCGGACCCTTTCGCGATCTTCCGGATGTACGGCGGATAGATAGGACTCGTAACTGGGAGAGAACCGCTCTGGATCAAGGCCGTAGACCCGATAGACTTCATCGGACCACCACAGGCTGTTACGCTTGATATCCCATTCCCAGTTCCCGAAATGGGCGATACGCTGGGCATTGCGGAGGATAGCCACCGTCGATTCGAGGCGCTCCACAAGCGGAGAGCCGAAATGGAAGAACAGGACCGTCCCCAGCAACACGATCATCAACGCCCCACCAAGACTAAAGCTCCCTGCTTTAATGAAGGGCGCCCGAATCTCAACAAGGTCGATTTTAGCGACAATTCCGGCGTCCAGTCCTGCCACCGGTTCATGGGCAGCCAGTACCCTGACGCCCCGATAATCCAGACCGACCAGTGACCCGGATGTTCCTTCCAGTGCGCGGCGCATGGGCTCGGCCAGATCCCCCCGAAAGGGTAATCGTCTCTGGACTCCGGGGTTCTCATGGCGAAAGGACAACAGAAAGACGATGTCGTCACCCTCGCGCCGTGCCAAGGTAAATTCGCCGGTTTCACCGAATCCCTTGTAGCGCGCATGGGCATCGATAACCTGGTCCAATGTAGCGGCTATCGCACCGCGTGGATTGGCATCCTGACTGTGGGTGGCATCGAACCGCGCAACCGCCTCTATCAACCGTGCCTGACTCCGCGTAATCTCCATCAGCCTGGACCGCTCTTGCTCGAAGGCTGTCGTGTAGAGCGACCACAACGAAAGCCCCCCCGCAGTAAATCCCACTGTGGCCATTACTGCCAACAGTATCAGCAAGCGCTGCCGACTAGTCAGTTCCTTTGGCAATAGAAAACGAGTGGGCATAGATATACCGATGGTTTTCACGGTCCTCTTTATCCTTACCGTCTGCCTTCAAACGCCCGCGGGCGGGGTCGGGGCGGCGGGCACCAAGGCCACTTCGTCCTCGTCGTGCAAGCGGGTGAAGGCCTCCGAAAACTGCTTGTTGACCGTGACACGGATTTGATCTTCGGCCAGGAAACGGGCCTTATCGGGGTCCCGTTTGCGCAACCACGCGAGCAGGGTCTTTACATCCCCTACCGTATCCGGCAGCAGGAGTTCTTCGGATTCTTTGCCGAATTTGCGTACCAGATAGGCGAAATACAGTAATCTGA
>JAUXGQ010000226.1 GCA_030621975.1 Gammaproteobacteria bacterium
GAAGCGCATAAGCGAATCGGAAGGCCGGACCGGGCTCGACCGCTTACTCTTGCCCGTGGACAGCGCGATTCAGGCCTGGCCCGACATCCATCTGTCTGGCGACGCCGCCTATTACCTGCGCATGGGCCAGGCGGTCCTGGTACCCAAAGCGCCGACTCAGGGCTGGGTGCGTCTGTATTCGAGCGGGGATGAATTCATTGGCATAGGGCGGATACAGGAAGACGGCAGAGTAGCACCGAAGCGCCTTTTGGACGCGAGTTGAAGATATTTTCGACTCGGCACAGGGATGTGCCGACATTTGAAATGGCTCCAAGCCATTGAAAATGAAGGGACCGGGGAATCGCATTTTCCAGTTCCGTTCCGGAGATGTCCCAGGGATGGGCATTTCCGGGTGCTAAATGGATAATTGGCCGAACACCCTGAACTCATTGTTGGGGTAGACAATGTCCCGATCACGGGACCGGCCTTGGTTAAACGTGAAACAATTGGGAGCTTTATCTAATGGCAATGAGCGCAGCAGAAAAAAGTACCGTCATCGAAGAGTACAAACGAGGGCCAGACGACACGGGTTCACCGGAGGTTCAGGTGGCCTTGTTGACGGCCCGTATCAAGCAGTTAACCGGACATTTTGCCGATCACAAGCATGATCATCATTCCCGACAGGGCCTCGTTCGCATGGTTAATTCGCGGCGCAAGCTGCTTAATTATCTCAAAGGAACAGATGTCGAGCGTTATCGTTCACTGATCTCGCGTCTTGGTCTGCGTCGGTAGGAGCCTACTCGACACCTACTTTAAGCTTTTGAGGAACCTATAGTGACACCGATCAAGAAAAAATTTCAATTTGGCGATATTCCCGTCACCCTGGAAACGGGCGAGATAGCACGCCAGGCAGATGGCGCAGTCATGGTCGATATGGGCGGAACCGTCGTGCTGGTCACCGCGGTCGGGATGAAGACCGGTAACGAGGGGCGGGACTTCTTTCCTCTCACGATCAATTACCAGGAACGGACCTATGCGGCAGGTCGGATCCCCGGCGGTTTCTTCCGTCGTGAAGGCCGTTCCAGTGAAAAGGAAACCCTGACCTGTCGTCTCATCGATCGACCCTTGCGTCCGCTTTTTCCAAAGGGTTTTACCAACGAGGTCCAGGTTGTGGCCACAGTGGTATCCCTGAACCGTGAAATTGACCCAGACGTTCCGGCGCTGCTCGGGGCCTCAGCGGCACTGGCTATTTCGGGTATTCCGTTCAACGGCCCCATAGGCGCCGCGCGGGTGGGTTACAGGGACGGCGGGTATCTGCTCAATCCCACCCTTACCGACCTCGAACAGTCGGATCTCGACCTCGTGGTCGCGGGTACCGAAGGCGCCGTGCTGATGGTCGAATCGGAAGCGAATCAGCTTTCCGAGGACGTGATGCTGGGTGCCGTCCTATTCGGCCATGAACAGATGCAGGTCGCTATCGGGGCTATCAGGGAACTGGCCGAAGAGGCAGCCAAGCCGACGTGGAACTGGACCCGACCGCAGAAGGATGAAGGCGTGAGCAGGGTAGTCGCGGAGGTCTGTGAGCAGGGTATCGCCGAGGCCTACCAGATCGCTGAAAAGCTGACACGTCTGAACCGCTTGAGCGATATTCGTGCCGAGGCCCTGGGTAAACTCTGCGCCAATCGGGAAAACCCGCTCCCGGAGTCTGACGTGCGCGAAGCCATCGAAGCCCTGGAGAAACGTATCGTGCGTGGACGGGTGCTGGCAGGTGAATCCCGAATCGACGGTCGTGACACCAGCACCGTACGTCCTATCACCGTGCGCACGGGTGTATTGCCCAGGACCCATGGATCTGCCCTGTTTACGCGCGGCGAGACCCAGGCGCTGGTGGTTACGACACTGGGTACCGCCCGGGACTCCCAGATCATCGACGCCTTGGAAGGGGAGCATAAGGAGCCCTTCATGCTGCATTACAACTTCCCGCCTTATTGCGTTGGAGAGACGGGATTTATGGGTGGCCCGAAACGGCGTGAGGTAGGGCATGCCCGGCTGGCCAAACGGGGCATCAAGTCGTGCATGCCGGACATGGAAACCTTCCCCTACTCGATTCGCGTAGTATCGGAGATCACGGAATCCAATGGCTCCAGTTCCATGGCCAGCGTTTGCGGCAGCAGCCTGTCCCTGATGGATGCCGGAGTTCCCATCAAGGCCCCGATCGCCGGTGTGGCCATGGGGCTGATAAAGGAAGGGGATCGGTTTGCGGTCCTGACCGACATCCTGGGCGATGAAGACCATCTCGGCGATATGGATTTCAAGGTGGCGGGTACCGCCGCAGGCATCAATTCGCTGCAGATGGATATCAAGATCGACGGTATCACCCGGGAGATCATGGAGACGGCCTTGGCGCAGGCTAAACAAGGCCGCATGCATATCCTGGGGGAGATGAACAAGGTTATCGATACGCACAGGGAACAGATGTCCGATTACGCACCGCGTATCATCTCGTTCAAGATTGACCCGGATAAGATACGCGACGTTATCGGCAAAGGGGGCGTCACTATCAGATCGATCACCGAGGAAACCGGTGCTACGGTCGATGTGACCGATGACGGTACAATCAAGATCTTTTCAGTGGACAAGCTGGCGGGAGAAGAAGCCAGACGGCGCATTGAATTGATAACCGCCGATGTGGAAGTGGGTACGATCTACGAAGGCAAGGTGGTCAAGCTCATGGATTTCGGCGCCTTCGTGACCATCCTCCCGGGACGCGACGGCCTGGTTCATATTTCCCAGATCTCCGATGAGCGGGTGGAGAAGGTCAGCGATAAGCTGGCCGAGGGCGACCTGGTCAAGGTGAAGGTCCTGGAAATCGATAAACAGGGCCGTATTCGACTGAGCATGAAGGCGGTCAACACCAACTGACCCAGGCCCTCTACCTCGACAACGCCGAAAAGGGGCCCCAGGGCCCCTTTTTTAATCAGTAGCATAGGAGCTATCGATGGTTGCAACTCCGCTCAAGTGTCGGGATCCGAGAGTTTCAGCCTGTCCCGTTGCTCGGGTCCTGGCTTGTTCAAGAGTTCGGAGCATTGCTCAGCGGTTTTTGGCGGTGAGTAATGATATCCCTGGGCCTGATCGCAGCCCTGTTGGCTCAGGAAATCCACCTGTAACTCATTTTCGACCGATTCGGCGATTACCTTCAAGCCCATGTTGTGAGCCAGGGCGATGGTTGCAGCGGTAATTGCGGCATCGTTGGCGTCCGAGGTGACCTTGCGCACGAACGAGCCATCGATCTTCAGCTTATCCAATGGAAAGCGCTTGAGGTGATTCAGTGAGCTGTATCCTATGCCAAAGTCGTCTATGGCCAGGGAAACACCGAGACAGCGAAGCTCGATGAGGGTGAAAACGGCCGCCGCCGCGTCCTCCATCACGATGCTTTCCTTGAACTCCAGTTCAAGATATTTCGCCTGAAGTCCGGTTTCGCGCAGGATCTTGTCCACGGTGGCGGCCAGATGTTTCTGCTGGAACTGGCGGTCGGAGAGATTGACGGACACCTTGATCGGAGAGTAGCCCTGCTCCTGCCATTTCAGGTTCTGGGCGCAGACGGTACGCAGGACCCAGTTCCCTATGCCCATGATCTGGCCGGTTTCCTCGGCCAGGGGTATGAAGTTCAGGGGTTCCATCAGCCCCCTTGTGGGATGCTGCCAACGCAACAGGGCCTCCATCCCGACCAGGGCACCGGTGGCGAGATCGTACTGCGGCTGATAATGAACGACCAGTTGTCCCTTATCCAGCGCCTGCTGGAGATCGGTTTCCAGCGCCAGCCATTCGACCGCCTTGGCATTCATATCCTCGGTGAAAAACTGGTAATTGTTGCGACCGTGTTCCTTTGCCTGGTACATGGCGGCGTCAGCGGTTTTCAGGAGTTCCTCCACGGTGGCGCCGCCGGAGGGGTAGAAGCTGATCCCGATGCTGGTGGTGGTCTTGAGCTCGTTGTTTTCCACATAAACCGGGCGGGCGAGGTCGCGCAACAGCTTTTCAGCCACCACCTTGGCGTCCCTGGGGCTGGCGATCTTGTGCAGGATCACCACAAACTCGTCGCCTCCGAACCTGGCGACCGTATCGCCTTCGCGCATGCAGGCGCGCAGACGGTTGGCCACCACCTTCAGGTACTGATCCCCCACGAGGTGGCCAAGGGTATCGTTGATGTTCTTGAACCGGTCCAGATCGAGCAGCAGTAAAGCAACCTGATCCCGGGTGCGATGGGCCTGGGCAATGGCGTGTTTAAGCCGGTCGTGGAACAGGGGCCGATTGGGCAGTTTCGTGAGGTAGTCGTAGTGCGCCAGCTCGACCAGCCGGTCCTTTTTCTCACGCAGTTCCTGGTCGATCTGGACCCTTTCCGTGATGTCCTCGCCGGAGCACAGGGCGCCGGTAATCTCGCCACGTTCGTTTCTTATGAGCACGTTGTGCCAGGAGGTCAGTCGCTTGGTACCGTCTTTGGTCAGCAGTTCGAAATCGTCCAGGTGGGCGAAGGGCTCGGTGTCGCCCCCGATCATGCGCCGAAAAGAGTCCCGGATCTCATCCCGCTGCTCCGGGGGAATCAGGGTATCGATCCAATTGCGGCCGATGAGTTCATCCCCGGCGTAGCCAAATACCCGACATCCGGCCTGGTTGATGAATGTTACCCGCGCGGAGGCATCCAGGGC
>JAUXGQ010000066.1 GCA_030621975.1 Gammaproteobacteria bacterium
CTGCGCAAGCGCTTGACCCCCCTACAGTACGAGGTAACCCAGGAAGACGCCACCGAGCGGCCGTTCGACAATTCATACTGGAACGAAAAGCGGGAGGGCATCTATGTGGATATCGCCAGCGGCGAACCCCTGTTCTCTTCCAAGGACAAATTCGACTCCGGCACGGGTTGGCCAAGCTTCACCCGCCCCCTGGAAAAGGACCTGGTCGTTGCGAATACGGACTTCAAGTTGATCTACCCACGCACCGAGTTGCGCAGCCACTATGGCGATTCACACCTGGGCCATGTCTTTAATGACGGCCCCAAGCCCACTGGCCAGCGCTATTGCATAAACTCCGCCTCCCTGCATTTCATCCCCAAAGACGAGTTGGAAGTAGAAGGCTATAGCCAATATCTAGCCGCCTTCGAATGACGAAAATCCAACACCCTGGCGCGAGGGGAGAAAGTCATTCTTATGTCTCTTCTTCTCAGTGATCTCCGCGTCTCCGTGTGAGGAGTGAAAGCGATGGCTGACGGAATCGCGAAGATGTGGGTAATGGCATGACTCTAGCCCGGGTTTCTCACCAGGCGGACCGTAAAAATGAAGATACCTGTTCTCATACGCGAAGTTGCAGAAGAAGCAGGCTTGTTAGCCTCTCGACAGGCTGTCCTGTTCGGTTTTTGGCCCAATCTGGCTTCACGGGTTGCGTCGAACGGCCCTGTCACATTCCCGGTACGAAGTGTAAGCACTGCCGCTCCCGTCCGATGTCAGAAACCCTCTTTAATTCAAACAGCTCTGTGCCCTCTGTGTCCTCTGTGGTGAAAAATCCGGGCTAGAACGAAAAAGGGGCAATCAGCCCGGACTTCTCACTGGTGAGATGCCCGGGCCAGGGCCCCTATTCCGCAGCTCGAACGTGGTTGCTCAGCTGACCTTGGGATCCAGCTCCCCGCTGACATAACGATCCACCATCGTTTCCAGCGAGAGAGGCCGAATCTTGGCAGCATATCCGGCGCAACCGAAGGCCTCATAGCGGGCCTTGCAGATATCCTTCATGGCCGCGGTGGCGACCTTCAGAAACTTGCGCGGATCGAAATTGGACCGATTCTCAGCCATGTGCCGGCGAATGGCGCCGGTGGAGGCCATGCGCAGATCGGTATCGATGTTTACCTTGCGCACACCGTTCTTGATGCCCTCCTGGATCTCCTCCACGGGTACCCCGTAGGTCTCGCCCATGTCGCCGCCGAACTCATTGATGATCGCAAGCCACTCCTGAGGCACCGAGGATGACCCGTGCATCACCAGGTGGGTATTGGGAAGACGGGCGTGGATCTCTTTGATGCGGCCGATGGCCAGGATGTCTCCGGTCGGCGGACGCGTGAACTTGTAGGCGCCATGGGAGGTGCCGATGGCGATGGCCAGGGCATCCACACCGGTCTTCTGCACGAAGTCCGCGGCCTGTTCGGGATCGGTCAGCAGTTGATCCATGGACAGCACACCTTCCGCGCCGTGGCCGTCTTCCTCGCCCATCTCCCCCGTTTCCAGGGAACCCAGGCACCCCAGCTCTCCCTCTACGGAGACGCCGCCGGAATGGGCGATGTCGACTACCGTTTTGGTGACGTCCACATTGTATTCGTAGCTGGATGGCGTCTTCATATCTGCCATCAAGGAACCGTCCATCATCACGGAGCTGAATCCGGACTGGATGGAACGTAGACAAACCGCGGGTTCGGAACCGTGGTCCTGATGCATTACGATCGGAATGTGCGGATACTGCTCGATCGCTGCAATGATGAGGTGCCGCAGGAAGGGCTCGCCGGCGTAGGAGCGGGCACCCGCGGAGCCCTGCATGATGACGGGACTGTCGGTCTCGTCAGCCGCCCGCATGATGGCGTGCACCTGCTCCATGTTGTTCACGTTGAACGCAGGCATGCCGAAATCGTGCTCGGCGGCGTAGTCCAGCAATTGACGCATGGATATCAGAGCCATTTGGATCTCCTTGAATTTTCGTTCGTGGTAAGTGTTGAGTGAAAAGCAGTTGGAAACAGTGACCAGCCACTTGCCGATCACTTGGTCCGCTCAGTCCTCCCGGGGCAAAACGTGTTCGCCCACCCGCATAATCTTCAAGATATTGGTCTGTCCCTCGACACCTGATCTGTCACCTTGATGATGATAATAGCCTGTTAATCTTTGGCGCGCTCTTCGAGCATGGCCACAGCCGGCAGTTTCTTGCCTTCCAGGAACTCCAGAAAGGCCCCGCCGCCGGTGGAGATGTAAGAGACACGGTCCGCAATACCGTATTTATCCACCGCCGCCAGGGTGTCTCCCCCGCCGGCGATGGAGAAGGCCTGGGAATCGGCGATGGCATTACCGAGTAACTTGGTCCCCTCACCGAACTGGTCGAACTCGAACACACCTACCGGCCCGTTCCACAACACGGTGCCCGCCGCCTTCATCATGTCGGCGAACCTTGCCGCGGTTTCCGGCCCAATGTCGAGGATCATGTCGTCATCCGCCACCTCATCGACCTTTTTTACCTGCGCCTCAGCGGCTTCCGAAAACTCCTTGCCGACCACCACATCGGTGGGCACGGGGATCTCGCGACCCTTGGCTTTCGCCGCCTCCATGAGGCGTTTCGCTTCCGGAATCAGGTCGGTCTCGCACAGGGATTTGCCCACATTGTAACCGGCTGCCGCGATGAACGTATTCGCGATGCCACCGCCGGGGATCAGCTGATCCACCACCTTGGACAGGGAATCCAGCACGGTCAGTTTGGTGGATACCTTGGAGCCACCGACGATGGCCGCCATCGGACGCTTGGGGTTGTCCAGCGCCTTGCCAAGGGCGTCCAGTTCCCCGGCCAGCAGCGGGCCCGCACAGGCCAGGGGCGCAAACTTTCCGGCCCCGTGCGTGGACGCCTGGGCACGGTGAGCGGTGCCGAAGGCATCCATCACGTAGATGTCGCACAGCGCCGCGTATTGCTTTGAGAGGGATTCCTCGTTCTTCTTCTCGCCCTTGTTGAACCGGACGTTTTCGAGCATCACCACCTCGCCGTCGTTTACCGCCGGCGCCTCATCCAGGTAGCCCTTGACCAACCTGACCTGGGTACCGAGGAGCTGCGACAAGTGGTCGGCGACAGGCTTCATGGAGAACTCTTCGGCATATTCACCTTCGGTGGGACGGCCGAGATGCGACATCAGCATCACCCTGCCGCCTGCCTTCATGGCATGCTCGATGGTGGGCATACTGGCGCGGATGCGTTTATCGCTGGCGACCTTTCCGTCCTTGATGGGCACGTTGAAGTCTTCGCGAATCAGAATACGCTTTCCGGCGAGATCGAGATCGGTCATCTTGATAACAGACATGCTGACGTCTCCTGCTAAATGGATTTGAACTCAGAACGACTTGGAAAGGCCTTAGCCCGGACCTCTTACCCTGGGGAGAGATCCGGGCTAACCTTTCCGGATGGCTCTGTTGGTGAATATCCGCCGCGTATACCACCCCTGCCTCGGCAGCTTGTCACAGCGAACAAGACGTGCAGGCTGAACACCCGCGCCCAGCCTGCACGCTTTGAACTCGCTACCTACTTGGAAACGTATTGAACCATGCGCAGCATGTTGCAGGTGTAACCGTACTCGTTGTCGTACCAGGCAACCACCTTGATAAAGGTATCATCCAGGGCGATACCGGCGCCGGAGTCGAAGATCGACGGGGTGCTGCGGCCGCGGAAGTCGCTGGCAACCACTTTTTCTTCGGTGTAGTCCAGGACACCCGCCAGGTCGCCTGATTCGGAAGCAGCCTTCATGGCAGCGCAGATATTGTCATAGCTGGCGCCTTTGTTCAGCTCGACGGTCAGGTCGACCACGGACACATCGGAGGTGGGTACCCGGAATGCCATACCGGTCAGCTTGCCGTTCAGCTCGGGCAGGACCTTGCCCACCGCCTTGGCGGCACCGGTGGAAGACGGGATGATGTTCTCGAGGATGCCTCGACCGCCGCGCCAGTCCTTCATGGAAGGACCGTCGACGGTCTTCTGAGTAGCGGTCGCAGCATGAACGGTGGTCATCAGGCCGCGCTTGATGCCCCAGTTGTCGTTTAGCACCTTGGCAACCGGCGCCAGGCAGTTGGTGGTACAGGAAGCGGCGGAAACGATGGCTTGACCGGCATAGGTGTTGTGGTTAACGCCATAGACGAACATCGGGGTGGCGTCCTTGGAAGGCGCACTCTGCACCACCTTCTTGGCGCCGGCGTCGATGTGCTTCTGGCAGGTCTCCTCGGTCAGGAAGAAGCCGGTGCACTCGATGACGAGCTCGGCGCCGATTTCGTCCCACTTGAGGTTGGCCGGATCCCGCTCGGCGGTCAGGCGGACGTTTTTGCCGTTGACGATCATGTAGCCGCCTTCCACACCGATGTCGCCGTCGAAGTTGCCGTGAACGGAGTCGTACTTCAGCATGTAGGCCAGATATTCGGGGTCCAGGAGATCGTTGATCCCGACCACTTCGATATCGGGAAATTCCTTAGAAATCGCGCGGAAAGCCATGCGGCCGATGCGGCCAAAACCATTGATGCCTACTTTGATAGCCATTGTGTTCAATCTCCTGACGTTTGGAATGGGATATGGAAAGTAATGCGAAGAACGCGGGCGCCTTGCGACGCCCGCATCAGTTCAGTCATCAGACGAGGGACTCTACCGCCTCGACCACGGCCTCGGAGGTGATCCCGAAGTGCTTGTAGACCTCCGGAGCCGGCGCGGATTCACCAAAGGTGTCGAGACCAATCACCCTGCCGTTGAGCCCGACGTACTTCCGCCAGTAGTCGGTAACGCCTGCTTCCACGGCGACCCGGGCGGTGACCGCCGATGGCAGCACGGATTCCCGATAGGCCGCATCCTGGGCATCGAAGGCATCGGTGGACGGCATGGATACCACGCGCACCTTTTTACCCTGATCGTCCAGTATTTTGGCCGCGTTCACCGCCAGTTCCACCTCGGATCCGGTGGCGATGATGATGGCGTCCGGCGTACCCTTGCAGTCTCGCAGCACATAGCCTCCACGGCCGATATCGGCAATCTGCTCAGGGGTACGCTCCATGTGAGGCAGGCCCTGTCGAGACAGGATCAGGCTGGTCGGACCGCCATCTCTCTCGACCGCCTGTTTCCAGGCGACGGCGGTCTCAACCGCATCACTGGGGCGCCATACCGACATGCGAGGCATCATGCGCAGGGTCGCGGTCTGCTCCACGGGCTGGTGGGTCGGGCCGTCTTCGCCCAGACCGATGGAATCATGAGTATAGACATGGATCGGACTGATTTTCATCAGCGCCGCCATGCGCAGGGCGTTACGGGCGTACTCGGAAAACATCAGGAAGGTGGCACCATAGGACTGAAAGCCACCATGCAGTTCGATACCGTTCATGATGGCGGACATCCCGAATTCCCGCACCCCGTAATGGATGTAGTTACCGGAGGCATCGTCTTTCGTCAGCCGCTTGGAGCCAGACCATATGGTCAGATTGGAGCCCGCCAGGTCGGCCGAGCCACCCATGAATTCCGGCAACAGGGGGCCGATGCCGTTCAACGCGTTTTGCGAGGCCTTGCGGGTAGCAACCTTTTCGGCCTTTGCGTTCACGCCCATGATGAAGTCCTGGACCTTGGCATCCCAGTCGGCAGGCAGTTCACCCGCCATCCGGCGTTTGAATTCGGCTGCCAGTTCCGGATGATCCTCGGCGTAGGCATCCAGGCGGCTGCTCCAGTCGGACTCCGCCGCAAGCCCCTTCTCCCTGGCATCCCAGCTTGCATAGATATCCTGGGGAACCTCGAACGGGGGATGGCTCCAGCCGATGGTCTCACGAACCAGTTCGATCTCGTCGTCGCCCAGCGGCGCGCCGTGGCACTCTTCTTTACCCTGCTTGTTGGGAGATCCCCAACCGATGATGGTGCGGCAGCAGATCAGGCTGGGTTTGTCGGAGACCGCGCGGGCCTCCTCGATGGCTTTTCTGATCGCCTCCGGGTCGTGGCCGTCCACCTCGCGCACCACATGCCAGCCGTAGGCCTCGAAACGCTTGGGGGTATCGTCGGTGAACCAGCCTTCCACCTCACCGTCGATGGAAATGCCGTTGTCGTCATAAAAGGCAATCAGCTTGCCCAGGCCCAGGGTTCCCGCCAGTGAGCAGACCTCGTGGGAAATGCCTTCCATCATGCAGCCGTCACCCAGGAATGAGTAGGTGTGATGATCGACGATAGCGTGACCGTCCCGATTGAACTGATCCGCCAGCGCTTTTTCTGCGATGGCCATGCCCACGGCGTTGCTGATCCCCTGTCCGAGAGGACCGGTGGTGGTTTCGATCCCCGGTGCATAACCGTATTCCGGATGACCCGGGGTCTTGGAATGGAGCTGACGGAACTGCTTCAGATCATCAATCGTCAGACCATAGCCGGTAAGATGCAGCAGTGAATAAATAAGCATGGAACCATGGCCGTTGGACAGCACGAAACGATCGCGGTCCGCCCAATCCGGATTAGCCGGGTTGTGCTTCATGTAGTCGTTCCACAGCACCTCGGCGATGTCAGCCATGCCCATGGGCGCTCCCGGGTGCCCGGATTTGGCTTTCTGCACTGCATCCATGCTCAGCGCACGAACGGCGTTGGCGACTTCTCTGCGTGAGGGCATAGGTATCTCCTGAATTATATTGAGGCTGAATATGAACCCTGGCGGCATTGTCCAGGCGAACGCCGGGCAGCAGGGCGTCTAGAACTGCGGTCCCCTGACATCCAGGGATCACCGAACCTACCGGACCGCTGTTTCAAAAATGCTCCATCCGGTTGACCGCTCCCCGTAGTCGACCCAGGGCCCGCCGGTGCAGGGGCCGCTTCAGAAAGGGTGCGGTATTCTCCCCCATACGCAATCGGTCGAGCAATAGGCATGAATTTATGGGGGAATAAAACCTCCCAACGCGAAATGCACTGGATGATCAAAATTTCATTATATTATTGTATTTTACTCCTTTTGGCTACTCCATTTTATTGAGCATCCCATACTGGGTATCTGCTCCCGGGGGCCCTGGCCGGTCTCAGCCACCTCTTTCATGGCCTCGAAAAGGTCCCGGTGCACATCGTCCGGCGCCGTTTCCTTGCGGCTTTCGTCCAGGCGTCCCCGATACTGCAGACCCAGATCCGCGTTGTACCCAAAAAAATCCGGGGTACAAACAGCCCCATAGTCGCGGGCCACTTGCTGGGTTTCATCCAGTAGGTAGGGAAAAGGGAAAGCGAATTGAGAGGCAATGTGGCGCATGTTTTCGAACGAATCCTCCGGATACTCCGCGGGATCGTTGGACATGATCGCCACGCTGTTGATGCCCAGCGCCTGCAGATCGCCGGCGTCGCGCACAATGCGTTCCCGAACCGCCTTCACATAAGGACAGTGGTTGCAGATAAACATCACCAGCAAC
>JAUXGQ010000185.1 GCA_030621975.1 Gammaproteobacteria bacterium
CGACTTACCAGCTGTTCGCCAACCTGGGCAACGGCCGCTTCAAGGAGGTCACCCGGCAGGCGGGCGCGGTATTCGCACTCGCCGAGGTGGGCCGCGGCGCGGCCTTCGGCGACGTGGATAACGATGGGGATCAGGACATTCTGGTGGCCAACAACAGCGGGCCGGTCCGCCTGTTGCTCAACCATGTGGGCAGCCGCCATCCCTGGTTGGGACTGCGGTTGTTGGATAAGGCCGGACGGGATGCCCTGGGTGCCCGGGTGGTGCTCAGGATGGACACCGGCCGCAGCCTGTCGCGGCGAGTCCGTACCGACGCCAGTTATGCCTCCGCCAACGACCCGCGTCTGCTGTTCGGTATCGGCGAGCATGCCAAGGTGGAGAGTGTTCGAGTCTACTGGCCGAGCGGCCGGGTGGAGGACTGGTCAAGTTTGCCCGCAAGACGCTACACCACGGTTCGCGAGGGAACAGGGAAGAGCAATGTCGCGCAAATTTGATCCAGGTAATGGAAAGATTCCGGGCCATTCCTTAGTGTTCCAAAGGAGCAACGATCAGTACCGACTGCATGCCATGATGTCTAATTCCAGCGTACGCCTCACTTCCAGATTTACATCAACCTGTCTAAGAGCCTGCCTACTGCTGGCGTTATTGCATGGTCTGGCCCGGGCCGAACCGGACCCGTGGTTCACCGACGGGGCCAAACAAGCAGGCCTGGATTTCGTGCACTTCAACGGCATGTCCGGGGAGTTCTACTTGGTCGAGAATCTGGGTGGCGGGGTGGCCCTGTTCGACTACGACAACGACGGGGATCTGGACGTCTACCTGGTGCAGGGACGCATGTTGGGTGAGGGCAAGACCCTGGCCGATGCCCTGTTTCCGCCCCGTCAGGGCGACGCCCTGACTGACCGTCTGTACCGTAACGATACCGCTTTCAAAGGCGATGGGGAGCGTATCCCGCGTTTCACCGACGTGACCGCCTCCAGTGGGATCCGGGCCGGCGGCTATGGCATGGGTGTCGCCGCCGGCGACGTGGACAACGACGGCTGGGTCGACCTGTATGTCACCAACCTCGGCGCCAACCAACTCTGGCGCAACAATGGCGATGGCAGCTTCAGCGACATCACCCGCAAGGCGGGCGCGCAAGAGGAGCGCCTCAGCGTCAGCGCGGCGTTCCTTGATTTCGACAAGGACGGCTGGCTGGACCTGTTCATCGCCAACTACGTGGTGTTCTCCACCGAAAACAACAGGCCCTGTCATGCGCCCAGCAGCGCCCGCGACTACTGCTCTCCCAAGGTCTACCAACCGCTCCCGGACCGCTTGTTACGCAATCGGGGCGACGGCAGCTTCGAGGACGTGTCGGTGCACGCGCGCATCGCGGCGGAATCCGGTACGGCCCTGGGGGTGGTGGTCGCCGACTTTAACGGCGACGGCTGGCCGGACGTGTACGTGGCCAACGATGGTCTGCCCAACCACCTGTGGATGAACCAGAAGGACGGCACTTTCCAGAACGAGGGGCTGTTGTCCGGCACCGCCGTCAATATGGAGGGCATGGCGGAGGCCAGTATGGGGGTGGATGCCGCGGATTTCGACGGTGACGGCGATGAAGATCTGTTTATGACCCACCTCATCGGCGAGACCAATACCATCTACGTCAACAACGGGCAGGGTTGGTTCGAGGACCTGACCGTGTCCGCCGGCCTGGCCGGCGCCAGCAAGGCCTACACCTCCTTCGGCACCGCCTGGTTCGACTACGACAACGACACGGACCTGGACCTGTTCGTGGCCAATGGCGCCGTCAACATCATCCTGAGTCTGGTCAAGGAAGCGGACCCCTATCCCCTGCACCAGCCCAACCAGCTGTTCGCCAATCATGGCGACGGACGCTTCGAGGAGGTCTCCGCGCGGGCAGGGCCGGTCTTTACCCTCTCCGAGGTGAGCCGTGGAACGGCGGTTGGCGACGTGGACAACGATGGCGACACGGACGTATTGGTGGTCAATAACAATGGCCCCGCCAAGCTGCTGCTCAATCACCTGGGGAATCGCAAGCACTGGCTGGGCCTGCGCCTGCTGGACAGCCACGGACGGGATGCGCTGGGAGCCCGGGTGGCGGTATACTGGCAAGGGGGACGGGTGGAATGGCGGCGGGCGCGGACCGACGGCAGCTATGCGTCGGCCCATGATCCGCGGGTCCTGGTTGGCCTGGGTGACTCGCCGGACTTTACCAAGGTCCAGGTACACTGGCCCAGTGGCCGGGTGGCGGAATGGACCGATTTGCATCCCGACCGCTATACAATGCTGCGCGAAGGGGAGGGTAAACCCGTCGAGAAATGAGCATGTCCATGAATCTTATTTCAGTTCTGCTGAAGTCAGCGTCCATGGGAATCCGCCGCGTACCATCCGGTCGCGGGGGGGGGCGTTTATGCTTGCTGTGCCTGCTGGCGGTTTCCCCGGTCTGGGCGGATACCTTGAGCGAGCCGGGGAGCCACACCGGAGCGAGCGGCGAACAGCGTTTGGTCCCGGTCCCGTTGCCGGACCTGTCGCGTACCGAGGAGGCGGTGCGCAAGCGTCTCAACCAGACCCGGGCGGTTCTGATCGAAGCGGTCAAGTCGTCCGAGGTCACCGATGCGGAACTGGCCGGCGCCTACGGCGACACGGGTACCGTCTATCTGTCCCATCAGCTCTATGTGGCGGCCGATGCCTGTCTGGCCAACGCCCACGCCCTGGCGCCCAAGGACTACCGTTGGCCCTATTATCTCGGTTATCGCTTTCAACAACAGGACAGCAATCTGGAGAAGGCGGCGGAGAGCTACCAGCGGGTGTTGAGCCTGCGCAACGAGTATGAACCCACCCGTGTGCGACTCGCGCAGGTGTATCTGGACCTGGACCAGGCGGCACGGGCCGAGCCCCTGCTGCTGGCCGCCATGGAGCAGGAGGGTCTGCGCGCCGCAGCACTGTTCGGCCTGGGCCGGGTCGCCGTGGCGGAACGGGATTTTCAAACCGCGGTGGAGTATTTCAATCAGGCCCTGGCGGCGAATCCCGAGGCCACCAAGATCCATTACCCCCTGGCCATGGCCTATCGCGCATTGGGGGATATCGAGTTGGCCAAGCAACACCTGGCGAGACGCGGCGAAGGCGAGCCCCGGGTGCTGGATCCCCTGGTGGACGACCTGAGCAAGCACCTGAGCGGTCTGCGTACCCTGTACTACAGCGCCATGGAGGCCATGCGCGAGGGTCATTTCGATGTGGCCGTGGAGACCTTCACCGCCGCGCTGCAGCAGGAGCCAGGCAACAGCAATGCCCGCGTCACCCTGGCCAGGGCCCTGTACCTGCAAGGTGACCCGGCGGGCGCCAAGACCCAGCTTGCGGAGGCGCTGGAACGCTCTCCCGAACATGATCTGGGCTTGTTCCTGATGGGGGTGTTGCTGGAGGATGAAGGCGATCAGGCGGCCGCGCTCGACCTGTACCGACGGACCCTGAAAGTCGACCCGCAGCACAGCGGAGCGCATCATTTCCTGGCCAACGCCCTGATGCGGAGCGGTGATTATTCGCAGGCCGCCCGGCACTATGCCGCCGCGGTGGCGGTGGAACCCAAGAATCGGCCGGCCAAGCTGATGGAATGCCTGGCGCTGATCATGGAGGGCAGCCGCCCGGCCGTGGCCCGCGAACGCCTGGAGGCCGGTCTGGCCGATAACCCGGAAGATCCCATGCTCACCTTGGCCTTGGCCCGCTTGCTGGCCACCAGTAAGGATGATGCGGTCAGGGACGGGGGGCGCGCCCTGTTGCTGGCCCAGGGGCTGTTCGACCAGGCGGGCACTCTGGAGAATGCCGAAACCCTGGCCATGGCCTATGCGGAGTCGGCGCGTCTGCGAGACGCCGTGGCATTACAGGAGAATGCCCTCTCCGCAGTCATGGCAGCCGGACGTTTCCAGGACATGCCGCGTCTGGAGGAGAACCTGACCCTGTATCGCAAGGGCAAGCCCTGCCGAACACCCTGGTCTCCCTTCGACCGGATGCTCTATCCCGCCTCCATGGGGGCACGGGGGCCGTTCCAGGAATATCCGACTCGGTCAGCTTATTGAACGGGATCGATGGTCGGCCTGAAGGCCGAGCTACAACCCTCGACGTCTCTCCGTCTTTCGGAAAATGAAAGAGGGGTGAGTTTCCCCACCCCTCTTTACCTGCTTCCCCGGCAGCTACCGGGGGAGATTTCAAGACCGGAGTCTTATTTCGCGGCGGCGGCCGCGGGTGCGACCGGCTGTACCACTACCGGAGCGCCGTAACCGTAACCGGGATAGCCGCCCCAGCCACCGTAACCACCGTAGCCACCCCAGGGGCGGCCATAGCCGTAGCCACCACCCCAGGGGCGGCCATAGCCGTAGCCACCACCACCCCAGGGGCCGCCATAGCCGTAGCCGCCGCCGTAGCCGCCGTAGCCGCCGCCGTAGCCGCCGTAGCCGCCGCCGTAGCCGCCGTAGCCGCCGTACCAGGGACCGCCACCGTACCAGGGACCACCGCCACCCCAGAAGGCCTGGGCGCTCGTGGTTGCCAGTGCGGCGGAACCCGCAATCAAGGCAACCGCCAATACTTTAGTCGTCTTTTTCATGTCTACAAGCTCCTACAGACAGTTGTTGGAAAAACTCATACCAAATGTCATTGGCATTCGACCATCATGGTCCATGTATAGTATAGCTCGCTCTTCATAATGCTCAATGACTTTCAGGACGAGGGAAAAAGGGGACGCTACCGAATGGCACTAAGTTAAGCCTGCGGATTTTGCTGTCGGGAAGATTACTATCTGATTCAACGCTATTTTTTAGGGTGGCCGTGTTTGATCACGTCCGCCCTGGCTTGTTCTCTCGGCTTGGTCATGCGGGGGAACGGCTTGGGGCGGCGTTTCACCGCCCGCGGCTCGATACGCCCCGGTCTCAACCCGACCCGCGGTTCGGCAATCAGAACGAGTAAGGCATGGATGGTGACGCCATCGCGTATCCCGCCGCCACGTTGTTGCCAGGACAACCAGACCTGCACGGTATGTTTGAAGCTCGGCTGCCTCGGAACCTGGTCGGCCAACAAGGCGGCTTGGGCCATCAACAGGCGGATCATGTTATAGGCCAGTAGGTAGACCCACAGCTCCTTGATCGCCATCTCCGGGGTC
>JAUXGQ010000211.1 GCA_030621975.1 Gammaproteobacteria bacterium
ACCGCTATCGACTACACCACCATTGGTATCAGCGTCGGCTTCATGGCCCTGCTGGGACTGTTGCTTTCAGGTCTCCTGGCCTTTGCCAACCGCAAACTATGGGTATTCGAGGATCCCCGCATCGACGCGGTGGAAGCGCTGCTACCCAACACCAACTGCGGTGCCTGCGGCACGGCCGGCTGCCGCCCCTTCGCCGAGGCCCTCATCGCCGGCGAGATCCAGCCCGCCAGCTGCACCGTGAGCCCCAGCGAGACCATCGAGGAGATCGCCGATTACCTGGACATCGATGCCGGCGAGACAGAAAAGAGGGTGGCCCGCCTGGCCTGCGCCGGTGGCGCGCACGTGGCCCGGCAACAGGCTCACTATACAGGCCTCGAGTCCTGCCGTGCCGCCGCTGTAGTTGCGGGGGGTCCCAAGGGCTGCTCCTGGGGCTGCCTGGGACTGGCCGACTGCGCTCGGGTCTGTGACTTCGACGCCATCGAAATGAATCGGCACGGCCTGCCGGTGGTGGACACGGCGCACTGCACCGCCTGTGGTGACTGCGTGGACATCTGCCCCAAACAACTGTTCTCCATCCAGCCCGTGAGCCATCGTCTGTGGGTGGCCTGCGCCAACCTGCTGCACGGCGATGAAGCCGAGATGGAGTGCGAAGTGGCGTGCAACGCCTGCGAAAAATGCGCCATGGACGCGCCGTCGGGTCTCATCGAGATTCGAGACAATCTGGCGCGGATCGACTATTCCCGAAACGAACAGGCCTCCACGGTAGCCATCCAGCGCTGTCCCACCGGCGCGATTGTCTGGCTGGACGAAGTGGAGGGTATGCAAAAGGGTTGCCGGGCCAAACGCATTGTGCGCCGAGAACCTCTGCCCATCGACAAGCTCGCTATCTGAGATAAACAGCAAATCAGGAGGGACATGCCATGAAGTTCGGAAACAAAAACCGCCCCGAGATCAAATACCCCGGCAAGACCATGGCCCTGGACGGCAACACCGCCGTGATCCTGTGCGAACGGGAAGCCTCGGATGCCGCCGGAGCCTATCCCATCACCCCATCCACCCAGATGGGGGAATACTGGGCGGAAGCAGCGGCAAACGGGCATGTGAACATTGCCGGCCGACCCCTGGTCTTCATCGAACCCGAATCGGAACACGCCGCAGCAGCGGTCACCGCCGGCATCGCCATGACCGGGCTGCGGGCTACCAACTTCTCCTCTGCTCAGGGTGTGGCGTTCATGCACGAATCCCTGTATGCCGCCGCCGGCAAGCGCCTGCCCTATGTGCTCAACATGGGCTGCCGCGCCATCACCAAGGCCAGTCTCAACGTTCATTGCGGCCACGACGACTACCACTGCGTGGACGACACCGGATTTCTGCAGCTGTTCGCCTGCGATGCCCAGGGGGCGGCGGACCTCAACCTTATTGGCCGCAAAATTGCCGAATACGCCCTTACCCCGGCGATAGTAGCCCAGGACGGCTTTCTAACCACGCATCTAATCGAACCTGTCAAAGTGCCGGAGAAGGCGCTCATCAAGGAGTATCTGGGATGTCCCGAGGACCAGATCGAGTGCCCTACCCCCGCCCAGCGTATGTTATTTGGTGAGCAACGGCGCCGGGTGCCGGCCATCTGGGACGTGGACGAGCCGGTGCTCTCAGGCAGTGTGCAGAACCAGGACGCCTATATGCAAACCACTGCCGCCCAGCGCCCTTATTTCTATGCACACATCCCCGAAATTGCCGACCGGATGATGGCGGAGTACACCCGGCTCACGGGCCGCCAATATGGCCGCATAGGCACCTGGAACACAGAAAAGGCGGACTATCTCCTGGTTGGCATGGGCTCTATGTTGGTGCAAGCCCGCGCCGTGGCCGAATACCTGCAGCGCACGCGTAACCTGAAGCTGGGGGTGGTGGACATCACCATGTTCCGTCCCTTCCCCGGCGACCTGCTGGGCAAGGTGCTGCGGGGCAAGAAAGGGGTGGCGGTACTGGAACGCACCGACCAGCCCCTGGCCGAGGATCTGCCCCTGATGCGTGAGATCCGCGCCGCCCTCGGCAAGTGCCTGGAGAATGGCCAGGCCGGAGAATCCAAGCCCTGGCCAGCCTATGCCGTCTACCGCAAGCTGTCCGAGTTGCCGCCCCTCTATTCCGGCGCCTACGGACTGGGTTCGCGCGACCTCCAGCCCGAGGGCATCATCGCCGCGATAGAGAACATGCTGCCGGATGGAGACCGACGGCGCTTCTATTATCTCGGCATCGACTTCGTGCGCGAACCAGCCAACCCCAAGCAGGAGATCCACATCCAGCAGCTCCTGGACGCCTACCCCGAGATCGCCGGGTACAGCCTGCACGGTTCCGAGAACCCAAACCTGATGCCGGAAAATTCCATCACCGTGCGTATGCACTCGGTGGGCGGCTGGGGTGCCATTACCACGGGCAAGAACCTGGCCATCACCCTCTACGAACTGCTGGGTTACCAGATCCGCGCCAACCCCAAGTATGGATCGGAGAAGAAGGGACAGCCCACCACCTATTACCTGGCTGCCGCGCCGGAAAGAATACCGCTGAACTGCGATTATCACTTCGTGGACGTGGTGATGTCACCCGACCCAAACGTCTTCGGACACTCCAACCCCCTGAGTGGATTGAAACCGGGCGGGGTGTTCATCATCCAGTCCACACTCGAGCCCGAAGCATTGTGGGCCGGCTTCCCCCGCTGGGCGCGCCAGTTCATTCTCGACAACGACATCCGCATCTTCAGCGTGGACGGCTTTCGCATCGCTCGTGAAGAGGCCTCCAATCCCGAACTGCAGCTGCGTATGCAGGGCAACGCCTTCCAGGGTGCATTCTTCGCCGCCTCTCCAATTATGCAGCTAGCCGGGCTGGACGAGAAGCAGCTGTTCGCCACCATCGAGGCTCAGCTGCAGGCAAAATTCGGCACCAAGGGCAAACGCGTGGTGGCGGACAACCTACGCGTGGTGCGACGCGGCTTCGACGAGGTACGGGAGATTCCCCACGGGGCGGTGAACAGCGCGGAAACCGCGCCCAAGCCGGTCGTCAGCCTGCCGGTAATGCTCAAGCAGCTACCTCCCGGTGACGGTGGTATTGCCGACATACATCGCTTCTGGGAGCAGACCGGCAGCTTCTACGCGACCGGCAAAGGGTTCGATAATCTCGCCGATCCCTTCCAGGCCCTGTCCCTGATTCCCGCCGCTACCGGCCTGTTCCGGGACATGACCAATATCCGTTTCGAATATCCGCAATGGATCGCCGAGAACTGCACCGCGTGCGGCGACTGCTACACCCTGTGCCCCGACAGTGCCATTCCCGGGCTGGTGAACTCGGTAAGCGAAATATTCAACACCGCCATCGATCGGGTGGAGACCGGTGGCATGCCCACCCAGTACCTGCGCCGGGAGACCCGACACATCGAAAAACGGCTGCGGGAACTCCTCAACGCAGCCGGTGATGCGGCACCGGTGCATGAACTGCTGGATCGCGCGGTACTCGAACACCTGGCCGAAGTACAGCTGGAAGAGGACCGGAAGGCGGTGATGGAGCAAGAGTTTGCCCGCTTTCTGGAGGCACTGGGCAGCTTCGAGTTCGCCACGACCAAACCCTACTGGAGCAACCGCGAACACAAGAGCAAAGGTTCCGGCGGCCTGTTTTCCGTCACCATCAACCCCTACACCTGCAAAGGCTGCATGGAGTGCATAGAGGTCTGCGACGACGACGCCCTGCGTGCCGAGCCACAAGATCAGGCGGCCATCGAACGGCTGCGCCGGGACTGGGCGTTCTGGCTGGATTTACCCACCACCAGCGAGGCCTACAGCCGCATCGATGATCTGGACGAGAAGATCGGCGCCCTGGAGACCCTGCTGCTGGATAAGAGCGCCTACAACGCCATGGTGTGTGGTGATGGCGCCTGCCTGGGCTGTGGCGAAAAGACCATCATTCATCTGTTCACCGGCGTGGTCACCAAACTCATGCAACCGCGGGTGCAACGCCAGCTGGCAAGGCTGGACGATCTCATCGCGAGGATGGAGCAACACATCCGCCTGAAGCTGGCCGCGGGCGTGGACCTGAACAATACCGAGGCGCTGGTGAAGGCCGCCGAGGATCCACAGGGCGATCTGTCCCTGGCGCGCCTTAGCGATACGCTGGATCCCGATCACGAATCCACCCTGGTGGACCGGGAATGGCTGAAGTGGACGACCGGGGTTCTGGATCGACTGCGCGACCTGCGCTGGCGCTACCTGGAGGGCCCTAGCCGCAAGGGACGGGCAGCGATGGGCGTAGTCAACTCCACCGGCTGTACCTCGGTTTGGGGGTCTACCTATCCCTACAACCCCTATCCCTTCCCTTGGACCAGCCATCTGTTCCAGGACAGCCCTTCCATTGCCATGGGCCTGTTTGAAGGCCACATGAGCAAGATGGCCGAGGGCTTCACGGCGATACGCATGGCCGAGCTGGAACTGGCCGGTAACTACAACCCCGCCGAACACGACAACCGGTTCCGCCGGTTCAGCTGGAAGCAGTTCAGCGATGAGGAATGGCGGCTGTGCCCGCCCGTGGTCTCCATCGGTGGTGATGGCGCCATGTACGACATCGGTTTCCAGAACCTCTCCCGGGCACTGGCCTCGGGCATGCCCATCAAGGTACTGGTGCTGGATACCCAGGTCTATTCCAATACCGGCGGCCAAGCCTGCACCTCCGGCTTCGTCTCCCAGGTGGCGGACATGAGCCCCCTGGGCACGGCCATGAAGGGCAAGGAGGAGATCCGCAAGGAGATATCCCTCATCGGCATGGCACACCGTACCAGCTTCGTGTTGCAGGGCGCCATCAGCAATGTCACGCATCTCCTGGAAGGATTC
>JAUXGQ010000106.1 GCA_030621975.1 Gammaproteobacteria bacterium
GAACGACATGGCTACGATCCGACTTCCCCTGTGCGCCGACCTGGATCAATCGCCCCTGCCGGCGCTCGACACCCTCGGGAAACGGGTCTACTACTTCGCCCCCCCGCCAGCCTCGGGGCAGACCGATCCCCGCACGCGGCGGTTCGTCGCGTCCCTCGCCGGCACCGGCGCCCCCCGCAGGCTCGTCTACATAAGTACCACGGGCGTGTACGGTGACTGCCGGGGTGCATGGGTGGATGAGACACGTCCGGTCGCACCCCGGGCGGCCAGGGCCCGGCGGCGCCTGGACGCCGAGAATGCCCTCAGGGACTGGAGCCGACGCAGCGGTGGCGAACTGGTGATACTACGGGTGGCCGGCATCTACGGCCCCGGGCGCTTGCCCCTGGAGCGCCTGCGGCAGGGGTTGCCTTTGATCAGGGAGTCTGAAGCACCCTACAGCAACCGGATTCACGCCCATGACCTGGTCCAGGTGTGCGTCGCTGCCATGGAGCGGGCGGTGGCAGGGGAGGTTTTCAACGTGTGCGACGGTCACCCGACGACCATGACGGATTACTTCAACCGGGTGGCCGATCTGACGGGCCTGCCCCGCCCACCGACCATCCCCCTGGAAGGCGCAGGGGCCGAGTTGTCGCCCGGCATGATGTCTTACATGCGTGAGTCGCGCCGCCTGGATAACCGAAAGCTGCGGGAACGGCTCGGGATCGAACTGCGCTATCCCAGCCTGGAAGAGGGGCTGACGGCCTGCTGTCATCAACCAAGCTGACCCGAAGTTTTCCTGCCCGGAAATCACAAATCAACCGAAAGCTGTTGCAGAAACTACCCAGTGGATAAAAACCACGAATAAGAGTACTCTTCGTGTTTTGTTGGCCATTGGCCATCTCAAAAAGGGGCTTGGATGAACATGTTTCGACAAAGGCTTGCGGTTGGGGGGCTGACCGCTGCGCTGGTTCTGGTATCGGGCTGCACCACCCTGGGACCCGATTTTCAATCGCCGGAGCCGGCCAAGCAAGAGGCCTGGCAGGAGAGCGTGGACCCGCAGTTCAAAATGGACGCATCCGCCCAGGAACAATGGTGGAAGGTCTTCGACGACCCGGTGCTGGATGGCCTGGTCGAAGAGGCTTACCAGGCGAACATCAACCTGCGCGCAGTGGCCCTGAGGATTCTGGAGGCGCGCGCGGTTCTGGGTGTCAAGGTGGGCGAACAGTATCCCCAGGAGCAGGCGGCCGCCGGTTCAGCGACGCAGAATCGACTCAGCAAGAACAGCCCGAATTATAACCCGAACGGCTCGGACAGGAGCTTCACCAATCTGCAGGCGGGTTTCGACGCCGCCTGGGAGATGGATTTCTGGGGCAAGTATCGCCGCGGCGTCGAGTCGGCGGACGCCAACCTGTCGGTGTCCATCCAGGACTACAAGGACGCCCTGGTGACGCTCACCGCCGAGGTCGCGCGCACCTACGTCTCCATCCGAACCACGGAGCAGCGCATCCGCCTGTCGCTGCAGAACGTGAAGATTCAGCAACGCAGCCTGCGCATCGCCACTGTGCGCTTCCGCAATGGCGCGACCACGGAACTGGACGTGCAGCAGGCGCTGTCCAACCTCAGAAATACCGAAGCGCAAGTGCCCCAGTTCGAGCAGGACCTGCGCCAGTTCGAGAACGCCTTGGCGGTACTGTTGGGCATCACGCCCGCCGAACTCGGGGGCAGGCTGAATGAGTCCAAACCGATCCCGGTGGTGCCCGCCGAGGTGGCGGTGGGCGTGCCGGCCGAGCTGCTGCGCCGCCGCCCGGACGTGCGCAGCGCCGAGTTGCGGGCGGCGGCCCAGAGTGCCCAGATCGGCATAGCCCAGACCGAGCTCTATCCCAGTTTCTCCCTGAAGGGCTCGATCGGATTCCAGACGGCCAGCACGAACCATTCGAGTTCGGACGATTTTTTTCAGCGCGATAGCCTGGCCGGTTTCATCGGGCCCGGTTTCTCCTGGAAAATCCTCAATTACGGGCGCCTCAAGAACAACGTGCGTTTTGCGGATGCACGCTTTCAGGAGCTGGTGGAGACCTACAAGAACACGGTGTTGAATGCCTACAGGGAGGTGGAGGACGCCATGGTGGGTGTCGTGCGTTCCCAGGAGGAAGTGGTGTTCAGGGCGCAGAGCGTGAAGGCGGCAGCGCGCTCGGCGCAGCTGGCCACTATCCAGTACCGGGACGGGGCGGTGGATTTCCAGCGCGTCCTGGATACGGAGCGGTTTCTGAACGATCAGGAGCAGAGGCTGACCAGCAACCAGGGGAACATCGCGCTGAGCCTGGTTGCCATGTACAAGGCCCTGGGCGGTGGCTGGGAGATCAGCGAGGGACAGGAGTTCGTGCCGACGAACATCCAAGACCAGATGGCGGAGCGCACGGACTGGGGGGATATTCTGCAGCGCGAGGCCACCGAGCCCGAGCAGCGGAACGACCTGGCCTGGTAGTCTCGGCCTCACATTTGGGGGACTATGCTAGATAGTGTCCATCCGGAAAGAATGACTCTCGCTAAGACGCAAAGATCGCAAAGTTGTAACTCATTATCGTAATAGCAAATTATATTTCGTTCCTGGCGTCTTTGCGCCTTTGCGAGAGAAGTATTGATGTTTATGGACGGACACTGGATAGTTAGTGCCCGTCCGTAAGGCGGGCACCAGCCGGACAAGGTGTGTTTGAGTTTTCACAGGAGGTCGTGCATGCGCTGGAGTCATTGGTTGGGTGTTGCCCTGAGCCTGATGGGGGCCGTTGCCGGCGCGCAGCAGGTCTACAAGTCCGTGGACCAACAGGGAAAGGTAATCTTCTCGGACAAGCCGCCCGCCGATGCGAAGTCCGTTACCCCGGTCGAGATCAAACCCGGGCCCAGCGAGGCCGACGTACGGGAGGCCGTCGCGAGAGAGCGCGCTCTTGGGCGGGCCGCGAGCGAGGTGGGCAAACCCCGCGCGGGCGCCGGGCAGAACAGGACCAGCGGTGTGGCGGATGCAAAGGCGGAACTGGCGGACGCGGAGCGGCGGCTGGATGAGGCGAAACAGATCGGTCCCGGCGACCGCAAGGGCACGGCCGGCGGTGGCAGCCGACTATCCGAAGACTACCGGCAGCGCGTGCAGGCGGCCGAGGCGGCCGTCGAGAAGGCGCGAAAGCGCCTGAAACAGGCCCAGGCCGGCGGCGCGCGCTGACTCGTCCGCGCTAACGCTCTGTCCGATGGTCGAAACCTGTCTTTTGCGCCTGAGAATGGACAGGATTAACAGGATGTTACAGGGTTTGCAGGATCTTGTTAGATTCTGTATCTTCTGCGCACGGGCGTGCGAACCAAAGAGCTGGGGCGAGCCCCAGCCTACCTCTCCAGTCAAATGCCGTTTTTAGGTTCAAGGTTTTCGGCGACTGAGTTCCACCAGCATCTGCTCCAGACGCTCCAGCCGCTGATCCATCAGTTCCGTGTGTTCGCGGATCCAGTGTACCTCTCCCGCCTCACCTTCCCCTGTCTCCCGGGAAAACTGCTCATGTTCCCTTTGCAGGGTTTCCAGGACGATGCCGATCATCATGTTGAGAAACACGAACGCCACTACGAAGATGAAGCTCAGATAAAAAATCCAGCTCAAGGGGTATACGGTCATGGTCTCATACATCACATCGGTCCAGTCCTCGAAGGTGGCAACCCGGAACAAGGTGAGCATGGAGATGGAAATATTGTCCCACAGCTCGGGATTGATGTTGGAGAAAAAGATGCTGCCCACGGCCGCATACATATAAAAAATGATGAACATCAAGAGGGATACGTAGCCCATGCGCGGGATGGCGCGCACGAAGGCATTCATCAGGATCCGCAGTTCCGGAATGATGGAGACCAGGCGCAGCACCCGGAAAATGCGCAGCAGGCGACCGAGATAAGCCATCTCGCTCCCCTCTATCGGGACCAGGCTGGCGGTCACGATGAGGAGATCGAAGACGTTCCATCCCTGGCTGAAGAACGCCTTCAGGGTCCGTGCGGCGATCATCCTTATGATGATCTCGGTAAGAAAAAACAGGGTGATGCTGAGATCGAGCAGTTCGAAAAGCCGTCTCAGCCGCGGGTCGATGTCGTAAGTCCTGGCCCCGATGACCAGGGCGGACAAGATGATGACGGAGATTACGAAGATCTCAAAAAATTTGTTTTCCCGAATAGCAACAAAGCGCCGCTGCAATTGGGATATCGAAACAGTCATGGTTACGGGCTCCGCTGCCTATGGCTAGGCCGCTAACGCGAAAAATTGCTGCATTATAGTCTGCCGCGCCAGCCGTTTTAACCGATCTCTCACCAGGGTTCGAGGTTTTGCAAGGGATTAAGCCCCCACTTACCAGACCCCTGGTTTCCTCCGTTTGTATTGCAACGGAAGTCCACATGTGTTAAAGGGATAATCATGGCGGAGGTCGTAGTCGCCTGAGGCGGCGAGCGCGCAAGGGCCTGAGGTACTCAAAGCGCGTCTACTCGGCAACATGGCTACTGGAAATACGTCTTGTAACGCACTATAACTATAGCAAGATCAATAAATTACCTGGATTCTTTCGACACAGATCGTCGCATGCGCTTTATATTCGTACGGCATTACAAGACTCTCAACAACGCCAGCCACAAAATCATGGGGTGGGGCGATGCGCCACGTGTCAAGGAGTGGGAAAGCGACCTCGCGTTTGTGGACAAGCAGCTACGCGAGAGCGGCGTGCCCATCGATGTCGTTTACTCCAGCTTCCTCGAGCGGGCCCGGCAAACCGCCATGTATTATGCGCGCAGACGCGGCATACTCATTATCCACGACATGCCAGCCCTCAATGAGGTCAACTACGGTTCGCTGTACGGAAAGCGCAAGCGCTGGGTGGCCGAACATTTCCCGAAATACAAAACCGACCCGGATTTCGTGCATCCCGAGGGGGAAAGCTTCCGTCAGATGCAGCACCGCAGCGTCAATTTTCTTCTGTCCCTGGAGAAAAAGCACCGGAATCAGACGGTGCTCGTGGTGGTGCATGCGGGTGTGATCAGAGGGGTAATCTGCCACTTCCTGGGCCTGGACCTTGCCGACCATCTGAAGCAGAAGGTGTCGCACCGTTACATCGGCGAGTTCAGAGTGGAGAACGGTGTCTGCTGCTACTATGACGAGCTGGGCAAGCCCTCTGCGTTCGTAAAAACCGGGGCGGTTAGGGTCCCCTTTGAGGCCCCCCGCAAGGGTGGCCAGGCAGCCGCGCAAGGGCCGGTTCCGGTCGAGCGGTTGCCGGGTGAACTTTCCGGGGAGACGACACACCGGGGCCGGTCCGGTTCGTCCCGAACCGCCGTGCTGGGCGCAGGCCGCGGCACCTTCCTGAAAGCCCAGGACTAAGATGCGCCTGGATTTTCCCCGCCGTTTGTAGCCGGCCATAGTGTGGCCCCCGACGCCGGTTCTGAACAAACCATCCGCAGGATAGAGAGTACAGAATATATCAACCACCGATGGACACGGATCAACAAAGATAAGACTTCCTGATTATGAATGAAACTCAGCCAGCGTTTGATGGGCAATCAACTGCTTAGCGGGGTTATGCGGGCCTATCTGGCAAGACCGTCTGCGGCAGGGATGCCGCAGTCGAGCGTACAGGGATGTATTCACAGCGTGTCTTGCCAGATAGGCCCGCATAACCCCTTGCGTTAAGTGTGATTTTCCAGCCGGGGGTTGGCTGGGTGGATTATTCCCCTGCTTTCTTTTCCACTGAAAATCCCTGTCTATCCGTGGTTACGTCTTATGAATTATTTGTTTCTTCCGAACAGCAGGCCCAACGGGAGATCCTCCCAGGGGGCGTTCGCGAACAGTCTTTTGTCTATGGTAACGTTTTCGCGAGCATTCAGTTCGGTTTCCTTCACACCGGCGAGGGTCGCTATTTTTTGCAGCACCTTTTCGCGCCTTGCGTCGATTTTGTCCAGCTTTTGCCTGGCCTTTGCGTTAACCGAATCCAAGTGATCGGCAACAGCGGATTGCTTTTTTCCAAGCTTGTTCGCCTTTTTTTCGAGTTTTTTGATTTCAGTCCCGTGTTTTTTGGAGAGTTTTTTGGTCACCTGTGCATTCCTCTAGTTCAAGATACTAACGGGGATCAAGCCGATCCGGACCGGACGGGCGATCGTATATAATGGGATATAGGAGCCTGTCGGACTTAGGGTGTCCTACTGCGGAAAAGCGGATATCGGCCAGATTTTCCGATCGATTTCGTCAAATAGAGCCGGCTATTCTCCTCAATCGATCGAAAAATCTGACTCGATCCCGCTTTCCCTCGCTA
>JAUXGQ010000311.1 GCA_030621975.1 Gammaproteobacteria bacterium
AAATCTGGCCGATATCCGCTTTTCCGCAGTAGGACATCCTAAGTCCGACAGGCTCCTAGACCTCCGCCAGATCCCCCTTCTCCTGCAGCCAGGACTTGCGATCGCCGGCCCGTTTCTTTGCCAGGAGCATATCCATTACACTGTAACTGTCGTCGCCTGGCTCGACGGAAAGCTGAACCAAACGCCGGGTATCCGGGTGGACGGTGGTTTCCCGCAACTGCATGGGGTTCATCTCACCCAGGCCCTTGAAGCGCTGCACGCTGACCTTGCCCTTGATCTTCTCCGCCGCGATACGATCCAGCACGCCCTGCTTTTCCGCATCATCCAGGGCATAGAACACCTGCTTGCCCACGTCTATGCGGTACAAGGGCGGCATGGCGACATAGACGTGCCCCGCCTGCACCAGTGAGCTGAAGTGCCTGAGAAAAAGGGCGCACAACAGGGTGGCGATATGTGCCCCGTCGGAGTCCGCGTCCGCCAGGATACAGATCTTGCCAAATCGCAATCTGGACAGATCATCGCGCCCTGGATCCACACCGATCGCCAGGGAGATGTCATGGACCTCCCGGGAGGCCAGTACCTCGGCGGGGTCCACTTCCCAGGTATTGAGGATCTTGCCGCGCAGGGGCATGACAGCCTGAAACTCCTTGTCCCGCGCCTGCTTGGCGGATCCGCCCGCCGAATCTCCCTCCACCAGAAACAGTTCGCTGCGCGCCGGATCGACCGCGGTACAATCCGCCAGCTTGCCGGGTAGGGCCGGCCCCTGGGTAACCTTCTTTCGCGCCACCTTGCGACCGGCCCGCAAGCGGGTTTGGGCCGCGTTGATGGCCAGCTCCGCAATCTGATGTCCAATCTCTGTGTGCTGGTTAAGCCAGAGGCTGAAGGCATCTTTTACTACTCCGGAAACGAAGGCGGCGCACTCCCGCGATGACAGACGTTCTTTGGTCTGACCCGAAAACTGGGGATCGAGCATCTTCACCGACAGAACATAGTTGCAGCGGGCCCATACGTCATCCGGGGTCAGCTTGACGCCGCGAGGCAACAGATTGCGAAACTCACAGAACTCGCGTATTGCATCAGTCAGACCCGAGCGCAGGCCGTTGACGTGGGTCCCTCCAAGAGATGTGGGAATCAGGTTGACGTAGCTTTCGGTAACGCCCTCGCCGTCATCGACCAACCAGACCACAGCCCAGTCGGCCGCTTCCTTATTACCTTCCATGCTGCCGAGAAAAGGCGTCTCCGGCAGGATCGCCAGCCCCTCCAGCGCGTCCAGAAGATAGGCCTTCAACCCCGACTCGAAGAACCATTCGTCGTTGTCCCCGGTGTTCTCGTCGTGGAAACGCACATGCAGTCCGGGACAAAGCACGGCCTTTGCACGTAATACATGGCGCAACTGCCGCACCGAGAACCTCTGGCTGTCAAAGAATCCCGGATCCGGCCAGAACCGAATAGTGGTTCCGGTATTGTTGCGGCCTACTTTGCCTACGATCTCCAGATCCGAGGTCTTATCGCCGTTGGCGAAGGCCATGTTGTACTCCATGCCCTCCCGCTTTACCCATACCTCCAGGTGTCTGGAAAGCGCGTTCACCACCGAGACCCCAACGCCGTGCAGTCCGCCGGAAAAGCGATAGTTCTTATTCGAGAACTTGCCACCGGAATGCAGCTTGGTGAGGATCACTTCCACCCCTGGCAGCCCCTGTTCCGGATGAATATCCACCGGCATGCCCCGTCCGTCATCCTTGACCAGCAGGGACCCGTCCTTGAACAGGGTTACTTCAATATTCCGGGCGAATCCCGCCACCGCCTCATCGATGCTGTTGTCGATAACCTCCTGAGCGAGATGATTGGGCCGCGTGGTATCGGTGTACATCCCAGGGCGCTTGCGTACCGGCTCCAGACCACTGAGCACCTCAATCGCCGACGCGTTATAACTATTCATATACTTCAGCTTTTCAATTAGTTAGTGCCCGTCCGTGGTAGCTTCTCAATATCCCGGGGCAATTTCGTAGGGGGGATAAGCGCAGCGCATCCACCAATGGCCTGACCGCATATCACAACGCCCAGGATGAATGGTGGATGCGCTGCGCTTATCCCCCCTACAGCGGCTTTTGTCCAACCTTTGCCCCGGGTTTTTGAGAAGTTACCCGTCCGTAAACGGCGGGCGCTAACGCGACACAGGGATGGGCATTTCCGGATGCTAACTGGTTACGATCAAACCCGCCAATCCGGAGCAACCTGTGCCAACCCGGTGCAGGTCGAATTATACTGCCCCGCCTCCCACATGCCCATGTCCGTGAACCATCATTCGGAGATTCTTCCACTCGAGTATGGCCGCAACCGGCTGAAGGGTATGAGACCGTTTTCCACGCAACATTGACCCGTCAGCCGGCTCTAAGGTAGTTTAATTAGCATCGTTGCGGAAATGTCTCAGGGATGGACATTTCCGGACGCTTACTAATCAGTCAGACCAGTGACGGAGTTCAAGTGCCCAGAAAAAAGCCCCCACCTTCCTTCGAAGATCTGCTCAGCGAGCTGGAAACCCTGGTCGAGACCATGGAAGAGGGAGAGCTCAGCCTGGAAGAGTCACTGAAATCCTTCGAGCGCGGAATCGAACTCACGCGCAATTGCCAACAGGTATTAAAGGACGCGGAGCAAAAGGTTCAAATCCTCGTGGGCAAAGATAAAGGCGCCGAGCCGGAGCCTTTCCAGGGCAATGGATAGCGGACCGTTGGAGACCTTCAGTCGGGAATGCCGGGAACGGGTGGAAAGCGCACTTATGCGCTGGCTTCCGCGCCCCAACGCACCGCCCGAAACCCTGCATCAGGCGATGCGTTATTCGGTATTGAATGGAGGTAAGCGCATCCGACCGATGTTAGTGTATGCGGCCGGTCGGGCCCTGGCACTGAAACCGGAGCAATTGGATGCCCCGGCCTGCGCGGTCGAGCTGATCCACTCCTACTCGCTGGTGCATGACGACCTCCCGGCAATGGATGACGATGACCTGCGGCGCGGCCAACCCACCTGTCATAAAGCCTTCGACGAGGCCACGGCGATACTCGCCGGCGACGCCCTGCAAACCCTGGCGTTTCAGGTCATCGCCCGCGACCAGGCCATGGCGGTGGGCGCCGAGCAACGCATGCGCATGATCGAAAACCTAGCCCAGGCCTCGGGTTCCCGGGGCATGGCTGGCGGACAGGCTCTGGACCTGGCCGCGGTCGGGCAGGACTTGGATCTAGCCCAGTTGGAGCACATGCATATCCACAAGACCGGAGCGTTGATCAGAGCCAGCGTGCGTCTGGGAACGCTGTTCGGACCCAACCTGGACACTCGGTTGATCCGCCAGCTGGATCGCTACGCGAAATGTATCGGCCTTGCTTTCCAGATTCGCGACGACATTCTTGATGTTGCGGGCGAGACGCAAGAGCTCGGTAAGACCCGGGGCAAGGACCGGGCACAGGACAAACCGACCTACCCTTCCCTGCTCGGCCTGTCCGGTGCTCAGGACAAGGCGGAATCCCTGTACCACGAAGCACTTCAGAACCTGGAATCCCTGAATGAAACGGCTGACCCTCTGCGCTGGATCGCGGCCTACATCGTGGGCCGTAGCCGTTGACGAAGACTGCCTGGTTCAGCCGACCTTAACCGTGTTTTAAATTGATTTTTCCTAGCCGGTCGGTGCACAATGTGGTGTTCGCCTGACTTGCCTGCCCAAGGTAATAACCAGCAAAACTGCCGGTTGTTGGACAGACTGTGGTGCATTAGTATGCCGCGACGCCGAGTTTCCGGATGCGTCCGGTGAACCGCTGCCCATCAAGGAATCAGCCATGAAATCAGTTTCTCAGGGTGCTGTGCTGCAGAACGGCATCGCCGACGTTCAAAATTCCGCGGATACCCGCCGCATCGCCATCAATAAAGTGGGCATCAAGGATATTCGGCATCCGGTGCGGGTGCGAGACCGCAGCGAGG
>JAUXGQ010000124.1 GCA_030621975.1 Gammaproteobacteria bacterium
CCTTCCACGACCGTCGGCAGCAGGGATGCTGCCGTCGAGCTTACAGGGGTGAGCAGCGGGAATAGGAGCTGCGAACGCCCCTATAGGGATGTAGGGGCTGGGCCGCAAGCGCAGCAGGGACTGCGCAGCGCAGCCGGTATTCACAGCGTGTCGCGGAAGGGACTCTTCGCACCCTCGCCCCCCGATTATTAAGAACGTACGAACCCGCGGCAACGTCGGAACAACCGTCCGGCAGCAACTGAATTACCGAGGCCTGGTACCTGCCGTCGGTTGCGCCAGTCTGGGGTCATCCGGCCAGTAATGTTTCGGGTACCGGCCTTTGAGCTCTTTTCTGACCTGGGCGTAGGTACGCTCCCAGAAGCCGGCCAGGTCCTGGGTGACCTGAATAGGCCGCTGGGCGGGGGAAAGCAGGTGCAGCAGCACCGGCTCCTGGCCGTTGCAGATCCTCGGCGTGTCACGCAGGCCGAACATCTCCTGCAAGCGCACCGCGAGTACCGGCGGCTGACCCGGTGTATAGAGCAGACGTTTACGCGTCCCACTGGGTACCTGGATGTGAGTCGGCGCCAAGACCTCCACCCGTTGCTGCCGGTCCCAGTCCGTTCGGTTGCGTAGAATCCCACTAAGATCGAGATTACCCAACTGTTCCCGGCGGGTGATTCCGCTGAGATAAGGTCCGAGAAACTCCGAGAGTTTCGCCAGCAGCGTCGCATCGGAAAGATCGGGCCAATCCGCCGCCGGCTGCCAATGGCGCAGCGACAGGACCCGGGCCTGCCAGTCGCGGGCCGCGCGGCTCCAGGGCAGACAGGCGATCCCCATCTTGCGGATTCCTGTCAGCATCGCCTCCACGGCAGCCTGGGGATCGGCATCCGCCAGCATTTGCCGGCTCAGCACCACCGCACCCAGACGTTCCTCGCGGCGGGCCACCACGGCTTTCGTGCGCTGATCCCAGGCGACCTCCGACACCTGGCCGATCTGGTCGGACAATACGGAGCGCAGTTCCCTTTCGCTCACCCCCGCGGCCAGATAGACACGTCCTTCTTTCCGGCCCGCATCGAGATGCGCCGCAACCAGAAACTCCTCGCCGATAAGGGGGTCGTCTTCCCGTAACCGCACTTCCCTTCCCGACGCCAGCAGGTAACACGCCGGCTGTCCCGGGCGCCGGCGGGCCACCCGGTCCGGATAAGCCAACGCCAGAAGCGCCCCCGGTGTCAGCCCGTCGCCGGTGTTCGATATCGCCCCGGCCAGCTGGCGCCGATACTGGCGAGCCGCTCGCAGCACCTGCCTGCAGGCGTGGGGATCCAGATCGCCCGTTATGCCTGGCGAGGTCTTTTCACCCCGCTCGCGGTAATGGGTGAGCAATACTAACCGAGATTCCAGGTCACTGGATCGGAAAGCGCCGGGCCGGGCCCTCAGAATCTCCCGCTCGGTCAGTAATGCCGCCAGATCGCAGGCCAGCGCCAGTTGTCCCCCAGTGCGGCACCTCAGGAGCATATGCGCCAGGCGCGGGTGCAGTGGCATGGCTGCCATGCGGCGACCGATAGCCGTAATCTGTCCCTGTCCATCGATGGCACTCAGCTTTTTCAGCAGGTCTCTCGCCTGGGCAAGGGCACCGGGCGGTGGGGGGTCCAGCCAGCGCAGGACCTCGGGCCGGGTCACGCCCCATGCCGCCAATTCCAGCAGCAGAGGCGCAAGATCGGCCTCGAGTATCTCGGGCACGCTCGCCGGGCGCAACCCCTCGTGCACCGAGTCGCCCCAAAGCCGGTAACACACGCCGGGACCCAGGCGACCGGCACGGCCTGCCCGTTGTTCCGCCGCGGCCCGGGATACACGGACGGTGTCCAGGCGCGTCAAACCGGTGTTCGGGTCAAAGCGCGGTACGCGGGACCAGCCCGAATCCACCACCGTGGTCACCCCTTCGATGGTCAGGCTGGTTTCAGCGATGGACGTGGCCAGTACGACACGCCGTCGGCCCTCGGGATCGGGCAAAATCGCCCGCTCCTGGGCCGCGCGATCCAGGTCGCCGTAGAGCGGACAGATCAGGAGCGGTTCCCGGCTGGCGAGCCGAGTGAGCTTCGAGGCTACCGCCCGGATCTCACCCGCCCCGGGGAGAAAAGCGAGCACATCGCCCGACTGTTCCCGCAGGGCGCGAACGATCCCCCGGGTCAGGGATTCGGCGATAGGACCGACCGCCAGTTCTGGAACATAATCTACCCGCACGGGATGCGACCGCACCGCCGCCTCGACAACGGCCGCACCGCCCAGCAGATTCGAAACGGCCTGCGTATCCATGGTCGCCGACATCGCCAGCAGGCGCAGATCGCTTCGCAACCCCTGGGCCACATCCAGACACAGCGCCATCGCCAGGTCGGCGTGCAGGCTGCGCTCGTGGAATTCGTCGAAGATTACCAGTCCGACCCCGGCCAGTTCCGGGTCGCTTTGCAGGCGGCGGGTGAGGATCCCTTCGGTAACGACCTCGATGCGGGTCCGCTCCGAGATCCGGTTGTCGAAGCGGATACGATAGCCTACGGTCTCCCCCACGGACTCGCCCAGCAGATAAGCCATGCGCGCGGCCGAGGTCCGGGCTGCCAGGCGTCTGGGTTCCAGCATCAGCACACCCTGCCCCCTCAGCCAGTCCTCGCGCATCAGAACCAGGGGTGCCGCGGTGGTTTTTCCTGACCCCGGCGGGGCGACCAGGACCGCTGTTTGCCCGTTCTGTAGCCGGGTGCACAGTTCAGGCAATACCGCTTGGATCGGAAGTTCTTGGGTCAATGGCGATTGGAATGAGGCTGGATGTCAGTAACCGTTAAAAGCAGACGACTCCAGACGATCCCGAAACGCGCTGTAGCTGTTCGCCCGCAAGCGGGCTCCTACGGGGGATGAAATCGACCGGTATATTACGTAGAGCCCGTACCATCAAGCCAGTTTGGCCACGCCGATCTCGGCTTCCGGATGATGCTTGATGATCAGGTCCTGAATCTGTTTTACTTCCTGGCGCGGGACGTCGACCATCAGCAGCAACTGGCCCTCCTCGATGCCGCGCTCGAAAGCATCGAGCTTGTGGTTATGCTCATTACTGGCGAGCAAAGACGACACCAGGGCACCGAATCCCGCCCCGGCCGCGGTTCCGACCAGCAGCGCACCTCCACCAATCACCAGTCCCGCCGGGGGAAAGGTCACGGCCAGGACCCCCCCGAGCAACCCCGCAACGCCGCCCAGCCCCGTACCCCACTCCAGCCCGTGGGCCAGTTCGGTTTTCTGCAGGACGTTGGCCTCGGGCAATCCGTCCAGCGACTGCGCAAGGCTGCCGATAACATGCAGGTGCCGCTCGGGCACACCGTGTTCCTCTAGATCCGCGACCAGCGACTTGCAGCTTTCCGCATCGGGCAACATGAAATACAGTCTTCTACTCATATGATTTCCCCATCCTGGATTTGCATAGATTTCGACAGAATTCCGGAGGATATGTTTCCTTAAGGAGCCTGTCCGAGAATAGACTGATCTACTGCGGCCAAGTCTGGTTGGCCAGATTTCCCGATCATTTTCGTTAAATAGACCATACTATTCGCCTCAAATGCTCGAGAAATCTGACTCAACCAACCTTGCCCTCGCTACGATCGCTATCCTCGGACAGGCTCCTCGGGTCGGTTTACCGCTTTTTCCTGCTCGACAGCACCACCGCGGCCAAGGCCCCCATAGCGGCCAGGATCATGGCGTTATTCTGGCTGACCCCCAGTAACAGCGCCCCGTATCCGGCGATTGCCGCACCGACGCCGCTGAAGGCGAAGCTGCGCATAAATCGGCACGGCGCGCAGGATTGGCTGGCGTCGCCGCCGGGGCTCATGATGATTCCGGCGGGAGACTGAGATGCTCGCGAGCACAGACGATGTGCCTGTCGAAGCTGGTCTCCGCCGGAAACTCCTGGGCAATAATCCAGACCTGCGTGATGTTTTCGCTCAGTTTCGGCAACACCGACAGGGAACTGCGCGCCCGTTCCCGATCGAAAAAGGCGAAGGGTTCGTCGAGGATGACAAACTGCTTTCCTTTCACCGTACTCTTGATCAGCTGTTGAGACAGCGCCAGTCGAATGGCCAGCATGATCTGGCGCTGGGTGCCGCTGGAGATCTCCTCCAGGACCATGAAACCCCGTTTTTCGCTGGAGAACACCTGGACAGTCAGGTCCGTGTCGATCTGCAGGTGTTGATAGCGGTCTTCCGTGAACAGCGGCAACGTACGCCCTACCAGATCCCGCAGGTCCCGATTGAACCGAACGGATACCCGCCGGCAAGCCCCCTGCAATAACTCGCCGGCCAATTCACGCAAGTAGATCCTGCGCTGGGCCTTTTCGATCTGCTCCCGATACACGTCACGCTCTTCACACAGATTCGCGGCGGTGGCCAGGCGACCGTCTTCCCGATCGATTGCCTGGCCCAGGCCTTCGACCTCTTCCCGGTGCTGGCCAATCAACTCTTGCTGCCGGGAGACCTCATGGCCGACACCATCGCGCACCTCTTCCGCATCCGCGGCAAGCTCGGCAATACGTTGCTGCAGTTTGCCGGCGGCTGAAACATCCGGCTGATCCTGGTCCTCGGCGGACAGGCCATCGAGCCGGCTGGCGAGTTCGTTTGACGTCTCCCGCAACTCGTTGATGCGGGACCCCAGTGAGACACGTCGGATCCAGAACACGGCAAACAGGACAGCGAACCCCCCAGCGGCATACAGCAGCCAGATCCTGTAATCCGCGCTCCACTGGGGAATCTGTTCGAGCAGAAGAGACCTGAGTGTCTGCGCGATCTCCGAATCCGGCATCCGGGCAAGGACATACCAGACCCCGCCCACGAGCAGGGCCAGCACCAGGGATAGAAAGCGCAAGGCCGAGGACCGGGCGCGGCTTCTGCTGGCGGCCTCAAAGCGCGGCACACTGTTCTGATACCGGTCGGATGCTGCCTCCAGATCCTGCTCCATTGCCTGCTCTTCTTCTACGTTACCCAGCAGTTGCTGACGCTGTTGCTCCAGCTCCTGCAGCTCACCTTCCCGAATACCCAGTTCCTTCAATTCCTGCTCGACCCGAAGCTTGCCCTGCTGGCGGGCCTGCAACTCCAGTCGAGTCTCCGTAATCTCCTGGACGAATGTCTGGGCAACGAACTCCAGAGGGGCAACCCCGGCCATGATCTTCACGGCTTGACTGTGTGGATGCGGGGTGGTGATCTCGCGCTGGGCAAGGTAGAAAGATTCGACAAACTCATCGAACTCAAAGCCGATAAGTTGCATCAGGACCTCAGCGACCGCCGCCACGCCTCGGGCAATCGGGTTGGCTTCGTCGCCAGCGACCTGCAGACGCACCCCGTGGTTTCCGTCGATATCCAGAAAACGGTTGATCTGGTAGCGCTTGTCGTCCCGGGCGCTGAAGACCAGGCTCACTGAACACTGGATTTCACCCCAGCGAATCAACTTCTGAATCTGATCCGGCCCCAGCGAGAAGGTCCGGCCGAAGAGAGCGAAGCAGATGGCCTCGCCGATGCTGCTCTTTCCCGACTCATTGGGGCCACTGACGGCGATAACCCCCTGCGCCGGCAAATCATCCAGGGTCAAACGGGCATACTTCAGGACGTTCTCGGCCGAAATGCTGTGGATGATCATAGGCCCTTCCCCTCGTCCAAGGCCTGAAACTTACGAACCACCAGGTCCATGGCTTCCTTGTAGGATGCTTCGTCGGATTCCTCGCCGGAATCCCTGCGACGTTCAAACTCCGCTTCGCAATAGGCTAAGAAATCCTGGACAGGCCCCCCGAGTTCTGCGCTGCTCGAAGGTTTGTTTTCATTTTGGGACATTGGGAATCTCCGTTAATAATCTACATTAAGTACATCTTTTTTCTTATTGTTATAACATAATATTTTTTATTTATTTCCAATTTCCGGTTGTACCCCGCTTAAAGGGGTCTATCGTGAATGGCACTGACTTAAGCCGTACATGCCTTTCTAAGCAGCTTATTCGTCATTCCGGCGCAGGCCGGAATCCAGGGAAAGTACCAC
>JAUXGQ010000011.1 GCA_030621975.1 Gammaproteobacteria bacterium
CGCCTGGTAGTCCACGCCGATCTGAAATACGTCCAGCATACTGCTGCTGACCCGATCGGGCAGGCCGTGGGACGCATAGGCACCAAGAGCAACCGCCATAAAACCATTCAAGGCGCCGAGGAACATAAAGATTCGAGCCATTTTTTTATCCATGGTGGGTATAATCTCGTCTTGTACGACCAAATGCCGCGCTGGTCAATCCAGACCCCGTTTTTCAGTCCGATGGCCCGGCACGACCCGAGCGCCCCCGGTAAATCGAAATATTCATGAAAATCAGCATACCTGAATCAATCTTTCCTTTTGACTCTTCACGCCTTTCCAAGCAGATTGCGGTCTCGAAGATCTGCCGGCGTCTGTCGCGAGCCTTCCTCCTGGTTACCCTGACTGCCGTTATTTCGCCCGCCGCCCAGGCCGAAGCCTTAGTCATGATTCAAGGATATCTCAGCAAGGGGGGCAGCTGGCGAGACAGCGGCATAACCCAGGCACTGCAGCGGCATGGTTGGCGGGACGGCGGTCAACTGGTGGCGCGTTCCGGCCAGGTCCGCACATCCCGACCCGACGCGAAGGGCCCCAGGCGCTTCTACACCCTCGCCCTGCGTTCCGGTGCCCCCCTCGCGACACAGGTTCAGCAATTGGCCGGGTACGTCGACTTCGTCCGCAACCGGCACCCGGGAGAAAGCCTGCTGTTCGTGGGCCACTCCGCGGGAGGCGTCCTCGGCCGTCTGTATATGGTCCAGCACCCCGAGGTGGGCGTCGGCACCCTGATCAGCATCGCCAGCCCCCACCTTGGAACCGAAAGCGCCGAACTGGGGCTGGCGGCGGGGCGCAGCCCGCTGGGGTTTTTTTCCCAATTCCTGGGCCACGATGACGCCCTGAACCGTTCTCAAGGACTCTACTATGACCTGGTACGGGAGCGCCCGGGCACCCTGCTCTATTGGCTCAACCACCAGCCGCACCCGCCGGCCCGCTACATCTCCATCGTGCGCTCCACCAACCTCTCCTGGATCGGGGATCTGGTGGTACCGGAGTGGAGCCAGGATATGAACCAGGTATACGCCTTGCGCGGGCGCGCCCGGGCCATCCCCACCGCCGGTGGTCACGGACTGGAGGAAGAAGACGGACAGCGCCTGGTGCGCATCCTGGAGCAGTTAAGGGGATCCTGATTCGGCCCGCGTTTTCAACCGGAAAATCCGGTCCGGATTGTTACGGATTTGACGAAAATACGGCCTCGATGAGCGCGCTGCGGGGCGATCCGGCACCAGCTTCCAATGGCTAACCTCACAATTATTATTATTTTTTATAGCCCGCCCGCAACAGCTACTGACTGTTACTTCGCTACCACAAACCAAGCCCGCAAGCCCCGGCTTTCAACTTGATCCATGTCAATAAAAACTTCAATAAAGTTTTCCCTTTGCGTGCTGCGGCGTAGAATGCCGCCGTTGCCTTGCCACTATGTCTGCTTAATTAATAATATTTATGACAACCTCTCGAAAAACTGTTTGGCACTTTTCAAAGCAACTCGATAGATTGAGCAGTCCAACAGGTGCCTGCCCTGAGTCCCAGGGCCGGGTAATCGATTGACGGCTTGGAATGGCCGGATGACCGGGCCGCGAGGCCAGGGAGCATTTTAAAACCGCGTTCGTCTTTCAAGAATAAACGGACGCACGAAACACTGCAGTGAAACCAGGAGAAAAGCACCATGCCTACATTTGTGCGTACTGATAAGTGCGATGGCTGCAAGGGCCAGGACAAGACCGCTTGCATGTACATCTGCCCGCATGACCTCATGAAGCTGGACAAAGACGGCTCGGAAACCGGTCATGCCATGAGAGCGTTCAACCAGGAACCCGAGCAGTGCTGGGAGTGCTACTCCTGCATCAAGATCTGCCCCCAGCAGGCCATCGAATGCCGCGCCTACGCCGACATCGTGCCCATGGGCGGCTCGGTACAGCCCCTGCGCGGCACTGACTCCATCATGTGGACCATCAAGTTCCGCAACGGCAATATGAAGCGCTTCAAGTTCCCGATCCGCACCACCCCGGAAGGCTCCATCGACCCCTACAGCGGCAAGGCCGAGGCGGATATCGCCAAGATCGGCGAGGCCGGTTTCTTCAATCTGGGCGGCGTGCAGAAGCCTGGCGATCCCAGCGAGCTGATTCGCAAGTAATCGCCCCCGGCGAAGCAGAATCCAGAATCATCCGCATCTGAATTTTAAACTAGAGGTAATAATCATGGCAGGAGAATTCGGAAATCCTGAAGTCATCGAAGAAGAGGTCGACATCCTTATCATCGGTGGTGGTATGGCTGCCTGTGGCGCCGCTTACGAGCTCGGCCCCTGGCTTGACGCCGCAAAGAAACAAGGCGTAGACATCAAGGTGAAGCTGGTCGACAAGGCCGCCATGGACCGCTCTGGCGCTGTGGCCCAGGGACTGTCCGCTATCAACACCTACATCGGCACGGAGCAGGATCCGGCCGACTACGCCCGCATGGTCTCCAACGACCTCATGGGTATAACCCGTGACGATCTGGCCTACGACTTGGGCCGGCACGTCGACGACTCGGTGCACCTGTTCGAGGAATGGGGACTGCCCATCTGGAAACAGCCGGGTGACGAGGGCAAGAGCCTCAGCGACGGCGGCAAGCCGGTGCGTTCCGGCAAGTGGCAGATCATGATCAACGGCGAATCCTACAAGTGGATCGTGGCCGAGGCCGCCAAAAAGGTCCTGGGCACCGACCGCATCCAGGAACGCATCTTCATCGTCAAGCTGGTCAACGACAAGAACGATCCCGGCCGCGTCGCCGGCGCCGTTGGGTTCTCCGTGCGTGAGGACGAGGTCCACGTCTACAAGTTCAAGGCCTGCCTGCTGGTGGCCGGCGGCTGCGTGAACATCTTCCGTCCCCGCTCCGTGGGTGAGGGCACCGGCCGCGCCTGGTACCCGGTCTGGAACTCCGGCTCCACCTACGCCATGGCCGCCGAGGCCGGCGCCGAGATGACCATGATGGAAAACCGCTTCGTGCCCGCCCGCTTCAAGGACGGTTACGGCCCGGTGGGCGCCTGGTTCCTGCTGTTCAAGGCCAAGGCCACCAACGCCTTCGGCGAGGTCTACATGGAGACCAACAAGGAGATGTTGAACGACTATCCTCCTTATGGCCAGGCGGCGGTGCCCGCCTCCTGCCTGCGCAACCACCTGATGATGAAGGAGATGCGCGAGGGTCGCGGCCCCATCTATATGGACACCCCGACCGCCCTGGCCAAGCTGGCCGAGACCATGACCCCCAAGGAGATCAAGCACCTGGAAGCAGAGGCCTGGGAAGACTTCCTGGACATGTGCATCGGTCAGGCCGGTGTCTGGGCGGGTGAGAACATCGAGCCCGAGAAGACCCCCTCCGAGCTGATGCCGACCGAACCCTACCTGCTGGGTTCCCACTCGGGCTGCTGCGGCATCTGGGTCTCCGGTCCCACCGACGTCGGTGCGCCGGACTCCTGGAACTGGGGTTACCGCTCCATGACCACCATCAACGGTCTGTTCACCGCCGGCGACGGTGTGGGCGCTTCCGGTCACAAGTTCTCCTCCGGTTCCCACGCCGAAGGCCGTCTTTGCGCCAAGGCCATGGTCCAGTACGTGATGGACAACAAGGACCTCAAACCCGAGCTGGAAGACAGCGTCGAGGATCTGGTGGCCGAGATCTACCAGCCGGTGAAGACCTACCTGGAGTTCAAGGACTACAGCACGGCCATCGACATCAACCCCAACTACATCACGCCCAAGATGCTGCAGTTCCGTTTGCAGAAGATCATGGACGAGTACTGTGCGGGTGTTGCGACCATGTACCAGACCAACGAGCACATGCTCAACGTCTGCGAGCACAAGCTGGGTATGTTGAAGGAAGACGCCTTGAAGATGCGTGCCAAGGACCTGCACGAGCTGTTGCGGGCCTGGGAGAACTATCACCGCATCCTCACGGCCGAGGCCCATATGAAGCACATCCAGTTCCGCCAGGAGAGCCGCTATCCGGGCTTCTACTATCGCATGGACAAGAACTTCGTCGACGAAGAAAACTGGAAGTGTTTTGTCAACTCCACCTACGACCGCAAGAGCAAAGAGTGGTCCTGCAAGAAGGTGGAACACGTTGACCTGGTCGACAAGTCCAAGCTGTTTAAATAAGAACCCGCAGTAAGTTGGTCTAATGGTCCGGGTGTCGAGAGACGCCCGGACCTTTTTTTTCCCCGCGATCGAAACGCGGTATTTCCCGCAACGGCTTGAGCTATAATGACGCACAGCCCCAATCGGAGGTTCCGATGACCGACAAATTCGATATCCCCTTCAAGAGCGATCTCGTACCCGAGATACTGAAGAACGCCGATGAGATCCAGTTCCGCTGTCACAAAGGGGTCTCCTGTTTCAACGCCTGCTGCAAACAGGCCGACGTCACCCTGACCCCCTACGATATCGTCCGCCTGAAACAGCGCCTGGGGCTGACCTCCGGGGAGCTCCTGAAGCAGCACACGGTACCCTTCCAGATGGATGCCCATGGCGTCCCCGGGGTGAAACTTAAGACCGATGAATCCGGGGCCTGCCTGTTCGTCCGGGACGAAGGCTGCAGCGTCTATGGGGACCGCCCCACGGCCTGCCGCTACTACCCGGTTGGCTTGATGGCCATGCGGCCGAAGGACTCGCCCACGGACAAGGCCGGCTATTTCCTGATCCAGGAGGAGCACTGCAAGGGGCACCAGGAGGACCGCCGGCTCAGCGTCGGGGACTACCGCAAAGAGCAGGAGCTCGAGATCTATGACGAGATGAATCGGGAATGGCTGCAGATCAACCTCAAGAAACGCTCCAGCGGGCCCACCATCGGCAAGCCCTCGGAACTGAGTCTGCAGTTATTCTTCATGTGCTCGTTTGACGTGGACCGGTTTCGCCGTTTCGTGCTGAGCGATTCGTTCCAGGGCACTTATGCCATGGAAGAGAGCTTTTATCCGCAGATCGAAACCGATGACGTCGCATTGCTGAAGTTTGGCTACCGGTTCATGAAGCAGGTATTGTTCGGGGAAAAGACCATCCGGGAACGGGACGGCGCCCTGGAAAAACGCCAGGAAGAGCGCAAGGAACACATAGAGATGCGCCGCCGCCACGAAATGGAGCGCCACGAGAAGGACCAGGAAGCGCTGCTCAGAGACAGCACCTGATCATCCGTCGTCGTTTTGCGCCTTGCTTTACGCCGTAGGAGCCCGCTTGCGGGCGAAACGGCATTGCGTTAAAACCGCCCTTGGTTCGCCGGCAAGCCGGCTCCTACAGGCCGTGGTTGGTGCTAAGCTAGCAAAAGTAGGCTGGGGCTTGCCCCAGCTTTGCTGCCTGGTGGATCGATAAACTAAAGAGCTGGGGCAAGCCCCAGCCTACATTGGCGGCGAAGGGTCATGAGAGGTCCGGGCTAGCCGCTACCAGCCTTCCACGCCAGCACTGGCCACCTCATGCAGCATCCCCATCACTTCCTTCATCACGCCGGTCGCGTCGTCGCCGGCCAGGCGCCGATAGGCGATGTAGGTCTTACCGGGCTCAGCCGGCAGTACGTACACCGAGACGATAAAAGGACAATTGATGATTCTGCGGGGATCCTCTTCTGTCATTCTGCGCGACAGGAGCGCGCTGCAAAACTCGATAGAGTCGGCCTTGAGGTAGATCCGCTTCTCGAACCCGAGATCCTTCCCCGTACGCTCCAGCATCTCGGAAATGTGCATGACGTTGTTGATGTACATGCCCCGGTTCTCGATGGCCATCTTGATGTTGTCCATGACGTCCTCGAAGCCCTCCTCGGTGCCATAGCTGACATACTGATCGGCGAGCACCGGCATCGGATTGACGGCCGTAATCACCAGCAATAGAGCAAATAAAAACCGCATGGCTTGATTGAGTCTTTCAGCGGGAATGTTTTCTAGGCTCCATTTTACGCGAACAGCGCTCCAATACCAGCTTTCGTCTGGTTATCTGAGGGGAAGGCGCCGCTGAACCCTGGTGAAAAATCCGGGTCGAATTTAAAAATACTTGACCAATCCGCAAGGTAAACTATATTAATAAATAGTGATGAAGAATTAAGCCATTACTTTATCGTTGGTGATTATGAGAGGTGCAATGTCGAGCAGCAGCGCAGCGTCCGGGATGAGAGACAACAGGCCCCCCGTGCGAGAGGGTGTGCCAGTCAATGGCCGGGCTAAAACCGACGGCATGAGCAGGAGCCGGCGCCTCAACACTCGACCAGGCGCCGAAGAACAACGCATGGAACTGACTCCAGCCCACCTGGAGGTAATCCGCTTCTTGCAAGCCTATGCGTCTGGGCATGAAAGCGTCCCCGACGCCCGGGAACTTGCAAACGTGATGGCACAGCATTTCGAGAGGCAGGGTGGGCGCAGGTATCTTTACCTGCTGTTTCCCAAGGGTCCCGTCACGCAGGCCAGCAAGATCGCCGGTTTGGAGATTCCAACCAACGGTGTCAAGGGCTCACCAGCCGGTCGGTCTTGGCGGCCATAATAAAATCGTTCTTATGCAGGCCCTTGATCTTGTGGCTCCACCAGGTAACGGTGACGCTTCCCCACTCGGTTAGAATCGCCGGGTGGTGGCCCTGCGCCTCGGCAAGCTCTCCCACCCGGTTAGTGAAAGCCAGCGCATCGACGAAGTTCTTGAACCCAAAGGCACGCTCGAGCTGCAAGATCCCGTCCCGCACCGCCGGTGTCCAGTCGGGGATCTCACCCACCAAGGCGGCCAACTCTTCGTCGCTCACCCTGGGTGCGTCGGCACGGCAGGCTTCACACTGCTGTTGTTCGAGTCCACTCATTGCTTGTCCCGCACTGTCTAACCTTCGTCGAATCCTTCCCCGGTATCGTTGCTCAGGGTTTTGCGGAGCCCCTGTTCAGGGCGCTCCGTCTGGATAGCAGCATAGGTACGCATGCTGTCTTCGGACTCGAAATATATCGTCAGACCCTCATCCGGGTCCCCTTCCTGGATCCAGGGGTGTCCTTCGGTATCCGTAATGGTGTTGCCGGTGATGGGATCGGTCCGCTCTTCCCGATCGAAATGGGGATGGGACTGCTGAGTAGTCATCGTATAGCCCTCCAGAAAGCTGATTGACGTCGCGACCTCACATTGGTAAGCATATATTCCTGACGATTTTAGTCAAGAACCATTTCCCGCCTCGCGCTCTCGAAAATCCGTGACAATAGGTACCGATGACGACCCCGGCCCGGATTTCCATCGTCAGGTCCGTAAAGCGACATCCCTGTCGCACTTCTCCCACCAGGATTCAGGATCCAGCTACTCGTAGACCGCGACTATGCGCCACTCCCAATCCTGCAGCCGCATGCGGGCATGCACCGGATTCTCCCCCAATTGTCCAATACGTATCAGAAACCGATCGAAGGATTCAAAAAACGCAAAGCTGATAGGGTCCAGCAAAGACGGGGCACTAGCGGTCCCCGGATCCGATTTGGAAAGGAGCCGTGCCCGAACCCAGTCGATGGTGACCAGCTGCTCGATGGCGGAACCACCGAGTTGACTGATGCCCCCCCTGATAAACTCGAGCATCGGGTTGCTGTCCCGGCCCACGGCCCCCTGCAACCCTTGATGCATGCGATTCTTGAATTCCTGCTGCACGGCATCCAGATTGACCAGGTGCTCAAGGGAGGTGGGATCGTTGCTCGTCAAGGCACGATCCAATCGCAAAATCGTGACATACGGCCAGGCGATATAAGCCAGAAAAAACAGTAGCAGCGGTATGCGCAGTAGTTTCATGAAGGGGGTCCTCTAATCTCTTAGTCTGTAAGTCTTGCGCAAAACGCCAAAGAATTTGACGCCGACAACCCATCAGCATCAAACAGCAAGTGTAGGCTGGGGCTTGCCCCAGCTTTGCTGCGTACCGGCGCGCGAAACAAAGAGCTGGGGCGAGCCCCAGCCTACCACGGCAGTTCCGGCTATGCCGGGTTAGGGTTAACCAGTTAGCATCCGGAAATACCCGTCCCTGGGACATTTCCGGAACGGCACATCCCTGTGCCGCCAGTGCGGCGTTGCGCTCCTGGTAATGGGCTGGCCATTCACTGCGTAGCGCGCCTTGCACTGGCGGCACAGGCGCGCTCTGAATGTCACAGGATTGGTGACGGGGTACACAAGCTAACCATCCCGCTCAGCGATTTCCAGGTCCTCGCCCACAGCCAGCCAGGCCTGTTCGGTGTCGTCGAGTAAGGCGTCGACCCGCGCCTTTTCCACCAGCAGGGACTTGAGACGTTGTTTCTGGGATTCCGAATAGATCTCGTTATCCGCCAGTTGAGCCTGCAGTTCCGCCTGCTGCTCGCCGAGCCGTTCCATCGCTTCCTCCAGCTCGTTGAGCTTGCGCTTCAACGGCTTGAGCCGGGAGCGCTTTTCCGCTTCCTCCCGTTTACGGGTGTTGCGCAGGGCCATGGTATTCGGAGCTTTTCCGGCGCCGCCGGGGGTTCGGCGGGTGCTCTGCTCGGCGAGCCATGCGGGATAGTCTTCGAGATCGCCGGGAAACGCCTCCACCCTGGCCGCGGCCACCAGCAGCAACTGATCGCTGGTGATGCGCAACAGGTGCCGGTCGTGAGAGACGATCACCATGGCGCCCTCGAAATCCTGCAGGGCCTGCCCCAGGGCATGCCGCATCTCCAGATCCAGGTGGTTTGTGGGCTCATCGAGCAACAGCAGATTGGGGCGTCGAAATATCAGCAGCGCCAGCACGAGACGAGCCTTCTCACCGCCGGACAGGGGGGCGACGGGTTCCAGGGCACGGTCGCCGCTGAACCCGAATCCGCCGAGATAATCACGCAATGACTGTTCTCCGGCCGCGGGCGCCAGGCGTTGCAGATGGCTTATGGGACTGGCGTCGAGTTGCAGCTGCTCAAGCTGATGCTGGGCAAAATACCCCACCCGCAGGTCCCTGGCCGCATCCATGTTCCCCGAAAGGGGCGGAATCTCCCCGGCCAGCAGCTTGATGAGGGTGGATTTGCCGGCCCCGTTGGGTCCCAGCAACCCCACCCGGTCTCCCGGCGCAAGGCTGAGCTCCACATGTTGAAGTACCCTCACCTCATCGTACCCCACCGCGACTTCCTCCAATCGGATCAGCGGATGGGGGGCCTTTTCGGGGGGGAAGAAGCTGAAATAAAACGGGGCATCCACGTGGGCCGGCCCGATCAACTCCATCCGCTGCAGCGCCTTGAGCCGGCTCTGTGCCTGCCGGGCCTTGGTCGCTTTGGCACGGAAGCGCTCCACATATCCGCGGATATGGGCGATCTCCTGCTGCTGTTTTTCATAGCTGGCCCGCTGATTCGCCAGCCGCTGAGCCCTGACCTTCTCGAACGCGGAATAGTTACCAGCGTAGAGGTTAACCCTCTGCTGTTCGATGTGGGCAATGTCGGTAGCCACGGCATCCAGGAAATCCCGGTCATGGGAAATCAGCAGCAAGGTGCCCTGGTAGGCACGCAGCCAGCCCTCCAGCCAGATCACCGCGTCCAGGTCAAGGTGGTTCGTCGGCTCATCGAGCAGTAACAGGTCGGAGCGGGACATCAGGGCCTGCCCCAGATTCAGACGCATGCGCCAACCCCCTGAAAAACTGCTCACGGGCAGTTGTTCCTGCTCGGGCGAGAAACCCAGTCCGTACAAGAGCCGGGCGGCGCGGCTGCGAGCGCTGTAACCCTCGATGGCATCCAGTTTCCCGTGCAACGATGCCTGCAGGTTGCCATCGCCCTGCTGTTGGGCCCGCGCCAGCGCATGCTCTATGCTGCGCAATTCCTGGTCCCCACTCACGACGTACTCGACGGCCGGGGTATCCAGCGCAGGGGTTTCCTGAGCGACATGGGCAATAACCAGGCCGGGCGGCTGGCTGAGATCACCGGCATCCGGCTGGAGTTCCCCCTGGATCAGGGCGAACAGACTGGACTTTCCGCAGCCGTTGGCGCCCGTAATACCAACCTTCTGCCCCGGGTGAATAGTGAAAGACGCCTGCCTGAAAAGCAGCTTCGGGCCGCGTCGCAGATTGAGTTGATCAAACTTGAGCATGTTGGAAGAGTTTACCAGCGCGCCCCGCGGCTCCCAAATCCGGGCTTGGCGCCCGGCCGTGGTCCCCGGCCCCGGTTCTGAAAAGGCCATCCTTGGGTAGATCGTACAGCATTTCGCAACCACGGATGGACACGGATTAACACAGATAGAACTTCAATTACGCTTGCCTTGTCCATCCGTGGTTGCTTTTAAGCGGGCTCAAGGGACATGCTGATGCAGGGATGTGCGAACAGGGCGTGGTCCCCTGAGCCGGTAAGCCTCCCTACATGTGGGTAAAGGGCGGGTCCAGCCCGGGCGATTCACTAATTTTTTTCCTAAATAAATACCCCCGGATGTCGATTAAAGATATGCTCAGGCCACACACTAGCTTGGATGCCAAATCCAGTGAGGCTATCCGAGGGGCAAAATTGAAACGCAGAGATCTGTTAAAGAAGATTTTAGGGTTGGGTGCTATTGCATTGGGAACGCACCTCCCCTATTCGCGCTTGAGCGAATCGGACAATTCCGCAATCCAATTCACGGCTGAACCGGAGCTGCACCCCGCTCTGGCTGAGGTTTTCGAGGCCCTCATGACCGATGAAGGCGCGCAAACCCTGGCCACACTGGCGTCCGCCTCGCCTATTCTTTCAGAGGCGGAACCCGGCAGCGAAAGCGCCGCTGCCGAGACACCCAAGCCCGTTACCCCCGTGCAACCAGAATCCGAAACCGTCGATGACCCGCTCCCCCTTGCCAGCGCACCCGATGGCGAAGATGCTCGTTTGGAGAAGATTCGCCGTTTCAATGAGGTCTTTACCGACGACATTTTTCTCACTTCTGGTGAATACGCCACCTTGATAGCGGCCTTGAAGCGAATCAATCGGGTCCAAGCCTACGTGGGACATGGGAATTTCAATATTCTGGCCTTTGACGACATGCTGAATTATGCCCGGGGGGTTCCCGAGATCGGCCGATTTCGTCAGGATGAAAAGGCGTTAATGGATCGTTTATTTCACGATGACGCAAGTCAATTGGGGTTCTTCGGCAAAAAGGTAATCGTGCGTATGACCCATCGAGTGCCCAAACGCGAGGTAATCAAGGTCCCGTACACGGGTCACTACCTGTACAAGGGCGATGCCCTGAAACTCTACGAACGCCTGCGTGATGACATCGGTGACAGGCTCATTCTGACCTCGGGTGTACGCAGCGTCGTCAAGCAATATCAGCTGTTCATGGCCAAAGCGGTGGCTTCCGCGGGCAATCTTTCCAAGGCCTCTCGCTCCCTCGCCCCTCCCGGTCACTCCTACCACGGCATCGGTGATTTCGATGTGGGTAAGGTCGGTTTTCACATAAACAACTTCACCGCGGCGTTCGCACAAACCGACGTCTGTAGAGAACTCCAGCGTCTGGATTATATCGGCATACGTTACACGACCCGCAACAAGTACGGGGTCAGGTACGAACCCTGGCATATGCGGGTCGTTTTGTAGTAAGACCGGGTTAAAAAGATCCGAATAGTCCACGAGGCCGTGCTCCGCGCTCGAGGCGCAACCAGGGGCAGTTCGGGGTTGACAGGGGACCTTTCAAGAGGGAAACTGCGCCGAACTCACAAAGCAAAAGCTATCTCTCGGAAGCCCGTCCAGGGTCCAATCACCCAAAGACGCAAGACCGAGCGTTGTATGAGGAGGAGTTGAATGATGCGCCGACTAGCAGCATCGTCTCTGGTTGCCTTGCTCGCGCTAAGCACAGGGCCTGCAGGGGCCAGCGACCTCTACGTGTACCCGGCTAAGGGGCAGAGCAAGGACAAAATGGAACAGGATAAGTTCGAGTGTTATAAGTTCGGGCGGGACGAGACGGGCTTCGACCCCATGGCGCGGCCGGAAGCATCCGCGCCACCGCCCGCCAAGGAGAAGAAGACCTGGGGCACCGGACAGGGTGCGCTCGGTGGCGCCTTGCTGGGCGCCGGTATCGGGGCCATAGCCGGTGGTGGAAAAGGGGCCGGCACCGGGGCGCTCATCGGGGGGGTCGGCGGCGGCGCCATGGGTCATGTTCGCAGATCCGGCCAGGAGGATCGTGAAAAGGCCGCTCGCAACAATTGGGAACAGCGTGAGACCTCGCGCTATGTCCAAGGCCGCAACAAATACGAGCGAGCCTACGCCGCGTGCCTCGAAGGCCGCGGCTACACGGTGCGCTGAGATTCGGTGGGGGGGGGGTTGACATGATTAGCCGTAAGTTTTTAAGTATTTTTTCGATGCTGCTCCTCGCCCAGTTCGCTCGGGCGCAGAATAGTGACGACATACCCGGACCGGCCATCTGCGCATCCCAGGAGGCGCTCGAGTGCGCGCCGCTTGAGGGTTGCAAGCGGGTCAGCC
>JAUXGQ010000049.1 GCA_030621975.1 Gammaproteobacteria bacterium
CCTGATTACCAAAACGCCACTTGAAGGGCGTATGCTTGCTATTAAAATAGTGAGAAAAACCATTGGAACTATTCAAAAAGATCCAGAAATCAAGCGCGCCGTTAGAAAAAAATACCAAGATGATCCTCAATTATTAATGTATGCAGCGGAGCTGGTTGCAATAGAGTTTAAAACCATTGCTATTGCAAATAACTATTGGCGATAAATCAGTAAATAAGTAAATAGGGGTCAGAGCACAGTTGTTACTAATATTAGGGAGATCTGTGCTCTGACCCCCGTTTTTCTATACGGCTCAAGGCAGAAAAACCCGATGCCACCGATGGCGCCCACTACTAACGAAAACGAAATGAAAAGTAATCTCTTAACAGCATTACTGCTGATAGCTGCTAATACAAGTGCTGCACCGGTAGTGTACACCAACGAAGCTTTATTTCTTGTTGACTTAACGTCACTCGGATACTCAACCATCTCCGAAAGTTTCGAAGACAGTTCTGTGTGGGGCGCTTCTCGTAACTCCATTCCCAGCCCAGGAAGCACACCGTCAGTAACCAGTCAGGGAATTGTGTGGACATCGAATTACACGGAGAACAACATTGCTACTGGTACAGTAGGTGGCAGCGCGCCGGATGGTGCTTTTGCTATCTATTCACTCCCCCACGGAATGACGACGGACTCCGGTTTATATTGTGATTCCGCCGAGGACCCAAATATTCCAATCGAATGCTATCAAAACGATGGCTTAAAAGTTGAATCCGAATCTGGCGCCACATTGCATGCGTTTGGTGGGCATGTCGATTCAAATGGTGGTTCACCTAAGATCACATTCTTGTTGGATGGTGTTGATGTTAATGCTAATGACACAGACAACATTGAGAACTGGCAACGTGAGGGGGACTTTGTTAATAATTGGTCTTTCATTGGTGTAATAGACATTGATGGTTTTGCTTCTGCGGAACTACGGGAACTCAGGGGCAAAGATTTCCAGCAAGTCCTCATATTCAACGATGACTTTACAACTGGGGTGTCAGCGGTGCCAGTACCTGCCGCATTCTGGCTTTTCGGCTCCGGGCTTCTCGGGCTAATCGGTATCGCCAAACGTAAAGCAGGTTAACCTATGAAGCAGTTTCATACCCGTCACGGATAGGTTTCCCGGCGAATAGCACGCCGGATTCGCCCCATAACGGCGTTGCGGCTTCTCGCAACAGAGCCGGCTATTACTCGGCGCCGCGCCTTGCCATGCAACGAATCCCACGCACTCTTCATCCGGGAAACCTATCCGCGACGGGTATAACAGCGGCAGCTTCCGGTTTGGAGTCGCTATGTTTATTTTATGTTGAATGTCCGTTTTTAGCCCAGAGTGAAAACACCAGTAGATCTAGAATTCGTTGCGGGTCCCCCGAAATGATTTGGCCAGCATTTGTTGGCCACCGCTATCGTGGGTACACTACCGGGAGAGCCAATTAACCCGAACTGCCCCAACCACTTGATCACCGAAAACAAAATGAACGGGTACCAGAACAAAGTCGTTGCATGGGCACTGTATGACTGGGCCAATTCGGCCTTCGCCGTCACTGTGATGGTGGGCTTCTTCCCCCTGTTTCTCAAGCAGTACTGGAGCACCAGCAACGACCCCACAGTCAGCACCTTCCACCTGGGGGCAGCCAACTCGCTCGCCAGTCTTGTCATCGTAGTGCTCGCACCGGTCCTGGGCGCCATTGCCGACCGCAGCGGCGCTAAGAAAAAGTACCTGCTGGTATTCGCGGGGATGGGTATCGCCATGACCGGTGCCCTGTCCCTGGTGGCCAGCGGTAACTGGCTGATGGCTATTTCCCTTTATGTATTGGCCATGATCGGGTTCTCCGGTGGCAATGTCTTCTATGATTCACTGCTCATCAACGTGGCGGAACCGAACAGACTGGACCGCGTGTCTGCCCTGGGTTTCGGATTGGGCTATCTCGGTGGTGGGTTGATTTTCGGAGCCTGTGTCATGATGACCCTCTGGCCGGACAAGGTAGGTCTTGCGGATGCGAGCCAGGCGGTGCGTGTGTCCTTTGTCATCGTCGCCGCCTGGTGGTCGGTGTTCTCGATCCCCCTGCTTATTTTCGTCAGAGAGCCGCATGTGGAAAACCGCGTGAGTGGATGGTCAGCGGTGGGGGCTGGGTTCCGGCAGATCGCCGCGACCTTTCAGGAAATCCGGCGCCTGAAGGTGGTGTTTTTTTTCCTGCTGGGCTATTGGTTCTACATTGACGGCGTGGGTACCATCGCCCGTATGGCGGTGGACTACGCCCTGGGTCTGGGCCTCGAGCAGGACGGCCTGATTATCGCGCTCCTGGTCACCCAGTTCATAGGCTTTCCGTCTGCGATCGCCTTCGGAATTCTGGGTGAGCGTATCGGGGCGAAGCGCGGCATCGCCATCGGTATCGCGGTGTACGCTTTCGTGACCCTTTGGAGTTATTTCATGACCGAGATCTGGGAATTCTACGTGCTCGCCATGGTCATCGGGCTGGTACAGGGTGGCATACAGTCCCTGTCGCGCTCCTTGTACGCGCGCATCATACCTGCGGACAAGGCGGGTGAGTTCTTCGGTTTTTACAACATGCTGGGTAAGTTTGCCGCCGTTCTCGGCCCCTTGCTAATGGGGATTGTCGGCCTTCTCACGGGCAGCCCGCGGCTGGCCATTCTGGTGGTGTTGGCGCTCTTCCTTGTGGGCGCCCTGTTTCTCTATATGGTCGATGAAGAGGCAGGGAAGCGACGTGCGCGGGAGCTTGAGGGCCAACCAGTCAGTCAGGAAGTGCACCGATGAGCCGCGGGCTTGACCATTTCACCCGCTGGCTTGCAAGGATTTGCCTCAGAGCCTTTTTTCGTGAGGTGGAGGTGGTTGGCGAAGAGAGGGTTCCCACGGGCCACCCCCTGGTGATGGTAGGCAATCACACCAACAGCCTTGTCGATCCCGCACTCCAGACCGGTTTTCTTCCCGCCACCCCCCGCCTGCTTGCCAAGAGCACCTTGTGGCAAAATCCGTTCCTCAAGCCGGTACTCAAACTTGCGAAGGCAATACCCGTTTATCGGTCCCAGGATGGAGTGAAAATGTCCAGGAACACCGAGACCTTCGCCGCCGCCCATGCAGAGTTGGCGGACCAGGGCGCCATCGCATTGTTTCCGGAAGGCGCATCTCACATCGTCTTTTGCGGTTCTTTTCTCTCACGGATGCCCAGGTTGCCTCCTCGTACCCACCGTCTCTGGTAATCCGGTATATCTGTACCCGCAAACGTCTGGCCGCAGAACTCGCCGACAGGCAACAACAGGTTTACGTTAGAGTGACTGTGTAGCATTACGCTTGCCGCTTGATAAGTCGGTAGAGGAATAGCAGCAGCACTGCCCCACCGGTCGCCAAAGCGACACTCATCAGGTTGATACCTGTCACGCTGCCGAGTCCGATAAACGACCCAATAACGCCCCCGACGAAAGCGCCCGCGATGCCGATCAGGATCGTGACGAAGATACCACCCGGATCGTTACCGGGCATTAAAAATTTCGCCAGTACGCCCACGATCAGCCCCAAAACAATCCAAGATAGAATTCCCACAATGATGCTCCTTCTGTCAATAATGATTTACCCGGGTAGATCTTTTGCTTGTGCCACCCATTTTCCAAACGCAGACAGAGACGGTACTCGCCCTTTGCGCTCCTCATTGACCGCTGCCGGTTTCTCTGCGTAGCCGTCGTCGATGCCTTCTATGCCAACCAATTTACCCGCTGCCTTGCCGCTTTTCTTACTTTGGCAAATTAATTCTGAGCATAACAGGCAGCAGATGTCTTTGCCTGGCGTCAATTAAAAAGAAGACAAGCAAAACCGGGAAGGATAAGAAGTAGCAGTACAGACCTGGTCGAGCAGATAGCGAGTTTTCGAACTGTAGTGCAACCGGTCTGACAAGGGATAGAAAATATTTGGAATAGATCTGCATCTTCAATCGTCATAGGTACTAAGCTGAAGAGGAAAATAATTGCTGCGTCGTATACGCCTTCGACAACAGATCCAGACCCTGCGGCCACGGCTTTTCCGATTGGCATGGTCCTGGTGCCACGATGGGGATCTCGCGGATGATCTTACGCAGGCCGCACTGGAGAAAGCATTGCGCTCCCTGGACAGCCTCCGTGAGCATCAGCGGGTGGACGCCTGGCTCAGCGCTATCCTCGCGAATCTGTACCGGGACCATTTGAGGTCGGCGAGGCGGGTGGAATCCATTGAGCCGGACGAACTCTACGCGCCAGGCAAGGCACCGGAAACCTGGCTCGAAGAGCATCAGATCGTGCTGCAGGTTCGAAAGGCCGTCGCGCGGCTGAATCCTGATCAGCGGCTCGTGCTCACGCTGGTGGATCTGATGGGACTTTCGTATGCGGAGGTCGCCGAGGCCCTCAGTATTCCCGCAGGAACCGTTATGAGCCGTTTGAGCAGAGCGCGGGTGAATCTGAAAAGATTCCTCGGCACCACCACTAAAGGTGGGAACACCAACAAGGTTGTGCCCATCAGGAGGTTACCATGAGCACCTCTAAACCCATTGGCGAAGTGGACCTGCACAGCCTGGTCGACGGGGAGATCGCGACCGATGAAAGAGCGGAGCTTCATGCGGCGCTGCGGGACGATGAAGCACTCTCAGCAAGGGTATGTGAGCTTGCCCGCTACAAGGATCTGGTACAGCTCGCCTATGCCGACGTCAATCCGCCCCAGGCCTCCCGTGCCACCGGGGGTCGGATCTGGGCGGTCGCAGCCAGTATGATTATTGCCGCACTCCTGGCTGTTTCCGGAATCCAATTTTTGTTTCAGGAGCCGCTTCCCTCACGTATCGTGCTGCTGGATCCGGACGGTTCGGGACAGCAGTTGGCCGATCCCACCCGAGATGAGACACGGATCGTCATGCATCTCAAAGCCAGAGAAATGGCGCGAACGGGAGAGGTCCTCGATGAACTGGAAGCGGTGTTGGAGGCATTTCGGCAGGAAGGCAGGCCAATTCGCATCGAGCTGGTTGCCCAGGGAGAGGGTCTTGAGTTGGTGCGCGAGGGGTTCTCGCAGTACGCGGAACGAATTCAAGACCTGGCCGGTCGATATGACAATCTGACCTTCGTTGCCTGTCAGAACAGTATTGAGCGTATCAGCCGCGAGCAGGGCGTCGAGGTGCATCTGCTGCCGCAGGTAGTGATTACCAGTTCGGGCGTGAGTCATATAGCCCAGCGGCAGGCCCAGGGCTGGGCGTATATACTCATCTGAAGAATTCTGTTTTCAGGAGGCTGTGGTGGAGACTCCCCGCCAGGGTCATTGTCTGTTACTAACAAGGAGTCGCCAATTGGAGACAAAAGAGAGATGAAGAAAATCGTTGCACTGATAAGCTCAGTCGTTTTTTTCCTGGGGTTTGCCGCGGTCGCCGTAGCAGAGTCTGGTTACGGGAAACAGAAGGTTGTCTATCACATCAACTACGATGATCCGAAGCAGCAGGCGGGTGCCATGCGCAATATCCAGAATCACATCAACGCTGTTGGCGCCGATAATCTGGACCTGAAAGTGGTGCTGCATGGAAAGGGACTGAGTTTATTGCTGACCCCGGACACCGCCTCCAAGACTAAGCTGAAACTGGGAAACGCGTCAGACGAAATGCAGGCGAAGATCTCCGGGCTGAAGGATCAGGGAGTAGATTTCCAGGTCTGTGCCAATACCCTGAAGGGGAAAAAGATCAGTTATGAAGACGACCTTTATGATGTGGACAAGGCGGACATAGTTCCGAGTGGCGTCGCGGAACTCGCCCGTCTGCAGGCTAAGGGCTACACCTATATCAAACCCTGATCTGCCTCGAATGCGGTACTGATGCGCAAGTGATTATTGCAAAAAGGAAACTCCAATATGTGTTCGAGTTGTAACTTCCTGATTATCAACAGATCTTCTTTGAGGTATGCAAACGAGTTCATAGGCAAAGGGACATGAGGTTAAAAATACGCAGTAAACACATACCTTAGCATCAAGGGTGCTATTTCCGAGGGGGATCTCATGGGGAGAAAGTTCACGGGCCACTTCGATGTTGTCGGTCAGGGTCCGCCGGTGCTGTACATTAATAAATAGGGGTCGGTGACAAATGCTGGCGCTAATAATTCTCATTTGTCACCGACCCTAATGGCACTTACTTAAGCATAACCTATTCATATTATTGACGAAAGCTGGACCACTGATAGACTGGAGTTGCGACCAAACAACCCACCTATCAGCGGAGCCAATTTTCATGGTCACTAATAGCAAACTAATACGTTATTGAGATTAGAGCCTTAACCACGAAAGGGTAGCGTCCCCTTTGTGACGAGCTCCCTGAACTGGAGTCGCGTCTCCGCTTTTTCCAAAGTCGGCCTGGAGAGCGACATTCAGGTCGTCGACATCGAAGGCGTGGCGGAAGATATCGCGCAGGTCGAGGAGATCTTTCTAGACTAGCCTACTCGGGACGCATGTGCGGAAACAACAGAACATCGCGTATGGACGCGGAATCCGTAAACAACATCACCAGCCGGTCGATGCCGATACCTTCACCCGCCGTCGGCGGCAGACCGTGCTCCAGGGCGCGCACGTAATCCTCGTCGAAATGCATGGCCTCGTCGTCCCCCGCCGCGCGCTCTTCCAGCTGCTTTCGAAAGCGCTCGGCCTGGTCCTCGGCGTCGTTGAGCTCCGAAAAGCCATTGGCTATCTCACGTCCCCCGACGAAGAACTCGAAGCGATCGGTTACGAACGGGTCCTGGTCATTGCGCCGCGCCAGCGGTGATACCTCGGTGGGATAGGCGGTAATGAAGGTCGGGTCCAACAGCCGGTGTTCCACCGTCTTTTCGAAGATCTCGATCTGGACCTTGCCCAGTCCGTAGGATCCCTTCAGCGCAATCCCGAGCCCCTCGGCCAGACTGCGCGCCTTGTCCGCATCATCCAGGTCCATCGCCGAAAACTCCGGATTGAAGTGCAGGATCGACTCCTTCACCGTCATGCGCTGAAAAGACCTGCCGAAATCATACACCTCACCCTGATAGCTCACCGACGTGGAGCCCAGGATTTCCTGCGCCAATCCCCGCAACATCTGCTCGGTCAGCTCCATAAGAACGTTGTAGTCCGCATAGGCCTCATAGAACTCCAGCATGGTGAATTCCGGGTTATGCCGGGTGGACAGCCCCTCGTTGCGGAAATTTCGGTTGACCTCGTAGACCTTCTCGAAACCGCCCACCACGAGCCGCTTGAGATAGAGTTCCGGTGCGATGCGCAGGAAAAGATCCATGTCCAGGGCGTTGTGCCGCGTCGTGAACGGTCGCGCCAGGGCCCCGCCCGGCACCGCCTGCATCATGGGCGTCTCCACCTCCAGATAGCCCCGCTCGTTCAGATAGGCCCGAATGTACTGGATAATCGCCGTACGGGTTCGAAAGGTGTCCCGCACCGCCTCGTTCATGATCAGGTCCAGATAGCGCTGACGGTAGCGGGTCTCCTGATCCGACAAGCCGTGGTATTTTTCCGGCAGCGGACGCAGCGACTTGGTCAGCAGGCGCAGGGTATCTGCGCGTACGGACAATTCACCGGTTCTGGTCTTGAACAGCTGCCCCTCGACGCCGATGATGTCCCCCAGGTCCCAGTCCTTTTTAAAGGTCTGATAGGTGCCTTCGGGCAGATTGTCCCGTTGCAGGAACAATTGGATGCGCCCCGACATGTCCTGCAGATCCAGGAAGCTGGCCTTGCCCATGACGCGGCGGCTCATCAGGCGGCCCGCCACGCTGACCCGAATCCCCAACGCCTCCAGTTGCTCTGCGTCCTTGTCGTCGTACTCGGCATGCAACTCGCCCGCCATGGTGTTGCGACGAAAATCGTTGGGAAAGGCGTTACCCTGCTCCCGCAGTTCCGCCAGTTTGGCCCGACGCTGGGCGATAAGTTTGTTTTCGTCCTGGGTGTTGTCCATCGTTTTCAGTTAACCTAACCCGGCATAGCCGGAACTGCAGAAGTATTTTTTCGTTTCATCATGGTGCGATAAACTGACATGTGTCCTTCATCCAGCAAGAACTGCATATCATCACCACCGGCACCCTGACCATTATCGGTTCCATTACCAGTATCATTTGAGCCCCAGAATCCACTTGGCGTTACCGAACCATCTGTCGTTGGTGCTTGCGGGTCTAAAATACCAGGAAAAAAATCCGTGTATTTACTTTGCGAATTTGCCTCAATGTCTGCAATATTCGACAGGTTACCCGCCAGTTCCGATGAAGTCGGAGGCC
>JAUXGQ010000034.1 GCA_030621975.1 Gammaproteobacteria bacterium
GCCGTCCAGTGCTCCGCCGCCCCTGGTGCCCCTGGGTCCACCGCCGATCCCGCCGGATAATAAACAGAGTCCGGAAAAGGTGGAGCTTGGAAAGCTCCTGTTCTTCGATCCGCGCATCGGTGGTGACGCCTCCACCGGCTGTTCCACCTGCCACGAGCCGGAACAGGGCTGGGCCTGGGCGGAGGACTTCTCCCGCGGTTATCCGGGTACGGTGCACTGGCGCAACAGCCAGACTATAATCAACAGCGCTTATTTTCCGCGTCAGTTCTGGGCAGGCTCGGCTTCGTCCAACGAGGCCCAGGCGCGCTCCGCCGCCCGCGGCGGCGTGGCCGGCAACGGTGAGAACGATATCATGGAGGCCCGCATGGCCCTGATACCGGAGTACCGCAAGCGCTTCAAAGAGGTGTTCGGCACCGAATGGCCCCTGATCCGGGATGCCTGGCGCGCCATCTCTGCCTTCGAACGTACCCTGGTGCAGCGGGATACCCCGCTGGACAAATATCTGGCAGGCGACAAGTCGGCGCTCAGCGAAGAGCAGATCCGGGGTATGGCCCTGTTCAACGGCAAGGCGGGGTGCATCCAGTGCCATAACGGCGCAATCACCTCCGACCAGGACTACCACAATATCGGCATACCGCCGAACATACGTTGGGAAGAGGACGGCCTGGCCCAGATCACCTTCCGTTTCGAACAATATGCCAAGGGGCAGACCGAGGAAGGCTACCGCTCCGCAAAATCGGACTGGGGCTTCTACTATCGCAGCAAAAACAAGTGGGACAAGGGCAAGTTCCGCACCGCGCCGCTGCGCTATCTGACGTACACCGCGCCGTACATGCACAACGGGGTCTTCTACACCCTGGAAGAGGTGATCGATTTCTATGACCAGGGTGGCTTCGACGAGGAAGGCCGCACCACGCTCTTCCCCGAGAACAAGAGCCCGCTGATCAAGCCCCTGGGCCTGAATGATCAGGAGAAAGAAGACTTGCTAGCCTTTCTCGGGTCCATGTCAGGGGAGGAGATGCTCATGGAGAAACCTGAACAGCCGCCCTATGCACCCCTGTTCACCAAGGCCCAGCTGAAAGCGGCCCAGGAGGCAAAGTGATGACCGATCTAAAGCAAAAAGACGAAACCGCTGCCGACCACGGCAAGTGCATGCTGAACCGCCGCCAGTTCCTGATGTACAGCGGCTCGGCGGCCGCCGCGGCCACCACCATATCCATCAACCTGTTCCCCGGCACCGCCCAGGCGGCGCAGGCCAAGGCCCGGGTGGTGGGTTATCCCCGCAAGAAGATCGGCACCCTGCGCGGGTTGAACGATAATCAGCCGGTGGATTTCAGCTATCCGGATGACGAGCAGAACTCCCAGTGCATGCTGGTGAAGATGGGGGGCGCCAAGGCGGGCGGTGGTATTGGTCCGCAACGGGACGTGGTGGCCTTCAGCTACCTGTGCACCCACCAGGGCGGTTTTATGATGGGTAAATACCAGGCCGTCGGGCCCCACCGTGTGCTGGGACAGTGCCCATTGCACCTGTCCACCTACGACCTCACGCGGCACGGCATCATCGTATCCGGCCAGGCCTATCAGAGCCTGCCCCAGGTCCTGCTGGAACTGGACGGCGACGACATCTACGCCGTGGGCATGATGGGGCTGATCTTCGGCCGCGACAAGAACTTGATGGAAACCTAGGAGGCAAGCGATGGCTACAAACTACTATCTCCCGGAGGACAGCACTCCGCTGCCGCCGAAGAACGCGGAAGTCCTCACCACCTGCTGCGACTACTGCATCGTCGCCTGCGGCTACAAGGTCTACCGCTGGCCCCTGGGCGCCCCGAACGGCGGTGTCAAGGCGTCCGAGAACGCCTTCAACGTGGATTTTCCCACCGGCCCCCTGCAGGCCTGGGTAGCCCCCAACCAGCACAATATCGTGATGCACCAGGGCAAGCCGGTCAACGTGGTGGTCGTCCCCGACAAGGACGCCGATGTGGTCAATATCGGCGGTGATTCCAGCATGCGCGGCGGCTGCATCGCCCAGAAGTGCTACAACCCCAAGACGCCGACCCGGGATCGGCTGACCACGCCCCTGGTGCGCATCAACGGCACCCTGCAGCCGGTTCCCTGGGACTTCGCCCTGGATATCGCGGCCGAGGTGGCCAAGCACGTGATCGCCAACCACGGCGCCAACGCCTACTCGGTGAAGACCTACTCCTATCAATACGTGGAGAATACCTACGCCATCAGCAAGTTCGCGCGGCGCAACATCAATACGGCGGCCTTCACCTTCCACGACACGCCCTCGGATGTGACGTCTACACCGGGCTTCCGGGACGCGGGCTTCGACAACTTCGGCCCCTCCTACAAGGATTGGGGCGATGCGGAAGTGCTGATGATCAATGGCACTGATCCGTACGAGACCAAGACCATGATCTTCACCCAGTTCATCAAGCCTGCGATCGATGCCGGGCAGAAGACCATCTGGCTCAACCCGCGCGAGACCGCCGGCGTCGCCTATGCCAGGAGCAAGGGCCCGGATCAGACCATCCACTTCCAGCTCTACCCCGGCACCGACGTGCCCCTGGTGGGCGCCATCATCCGGGTCATCCTGGAAAACGGCTGGCAAGACAAGGAATGGATCAAGAAGTGGGTGAACAACAAATGGGAGTCCAGCTCCGGCTTCGGTCAGGGCACCCGCAACACGCCCTGGCAGTGGCGCACCACCTGGGGCAAGTTCCAGACCAAGGGCTTCGAGGACTACAAGAAATGGAACCTGGCCCAGAAGGAGTTCGACCCCAAGGTAGCCGCCAAGATCGCCGGCGTTAACGTCAAGGACATCTACAAGGCCGCCGAATGGCTCGCCAAGCCCAAGGCGGACGGGGCGCGGCCCAAGTCCTCCTTCGGTATCGAGAAGGGCTTCTACTGGTCCAACAACACCGGCAATACCAACGCCATCAGTGCGCTGGCCATCACCTGCGGTGCGGGCGGACGCCCGGGCCAGATGGTGGGTCGTTTCGGCGGGCACCAACGCGGCGGCACCGGCGGCGGCAAGTACCCCCGCAACAAGTCGCCGGAGAAGGTACCCGGTCGTCGCCGTCGCGCCCTGGACACCGACCGTTACCTCTATTCCGGTCACACCCGCATGGCCCACGTGATCGGCACCACCTGGATCCAGTCCATGTGCGGGTCCCAGGGGTTGAACGCCAAGTTCGAGGAACTGGTGTCCAATAATCCCCATCAGACGCGCGGTTGGGAAAAACAGTCCATCATAGACACCCTCAAGGCGCGGGCCGATTCCGGCGGCATGGTGGTGATCAACCAGGATATCTACCTGCGTGATCCGATCGGTTCACGTTATGCCGATATCGTGTTCCCGGCCGCGACCTGGGGCGAGGAGGACTTCGTGCGGGCCAACGGCGAGCGCCGTATCCGCCTGTATCAGAAGTTCTACGACGCCCCCGGCGATGCCAAGCCGGACTGGTGGATCATCGCCCAGCTGGCCAAACGCATGGGATTCAGCGGCTACGACTGGAAGAACTCCAACGAGGTGTGCGAAGAGTCCTCGCGTTTCAGCCGCGGCAACCGCAAGGCCTATCACATGATCAAGGTCGCCGCCCACCGGGAGGGCAAGACCCTGCACCAGAAGCTGGCGGAGATGGGCACCACCGGCATCCAGGGTCCGACCTTCTACAACTACGCGACCGGGGAACTGACGGGAAGTGTGCGTCTGCACGACACCACCTTGACCGAGGCGCAGATAAAGAGGGAGGGACGTACCCAGGGTGCCAACATGGTCAACAAAAAGACGACCCACTTCAACTCCCAGACCGGCAAGCAGAACATCCAGAAGCATCCCTGGAGCCTGTTTTCCGATTACTGGACCTGGCTGAAGCCCAAGGGGGATGAGCTCTGGCACAGCAACGGGCGCATCAACGAGATCTGGCAGTCCGGTTTCGACGATGTGGAGCGGCGTCCCTACGTGACCCAGCGCTGGCCGGAGAACTGGGTGGAGATCCACCCGGACGACGCCAAGGCCCGCGGCATCGAGTCCGGCGATCAGGTGATGCTCTACTCGAACCGGGTGCCGGCCTCCAAGGACACCATCAAGGGCGTGTTCGGCAACGACTTCCAGTTCTCCGAGCTGATGAAGAACGGCCACATCGAGCTGTCCGAGGCCGCCGTGACCGCGGTGGCGGTGGTGACGGACAACGTGAAGAAGGGTGTGCTCTACAGCAACATGCTGGACATCCGTCAACCGACCAACGCCCTGCAGGGACGCGTGGTGGACAGCATCAGCGGCAACTATAATTACAAGATGGGTGTCGCCAGGATCAAGAAGCTGGGCGAGTCTCCCTACAAGAAGGAGTTCCGCAGTATGTCGTTTGCACTGCGGAACATCGTTTGATTTTGACAGACGTTTGAGTTACAAAGGGCGACCGGGAACGGTCGCCCTTTTTTAATTCCAGGAGGATCGTTACCATGCCGCTGCCGTGGACATGGAAGGCTGCGTGGCTCGCTTTCGCCGCCCGCTCCGGCCATTTCAACCGCTTTCATAAGCAGGGGCACATAAGTCGATCAGGACCCTAAGCCGGGTGATATGCGAAACGGCGTCGCCAAGGTGCGCCGCTACGAGGCGGACATCAGCTCGAGGTATGCTGATCTGGCCCGTCATTCATAGCGTGCTCTGCGCTCCTGCGTCATAAGGACATCTCCCTCCCGAGCTGTCGAAGTTTTTACAATCCGGTTCGGTCGACCCTGCGAAGTCTCTGCTTTTCTGGCCGATTTGGATCGCTGGCATGTAACTTGCGTTGCAATCGGTAGATTCAATGGCAAGTGGTCTTGGGTACAGGGGATTATCAGCGTGGGCGAACGGACACGTGAACCGGGATCGAACCCGATTCAGAAGATTGGCAGCTATTGCGACGAGATCCATGCCGAAGTGGTGGAGGATCTGCATATCGGTGAATACGGGTACAAATACCGAATGGTCGAGGGCCGGGTCATGCCCCCCTACATCACGCCGGGCCGCTATACGCTCTCGCGGCACATCGCTACGCGCCGCGGCGACATCTGCTACACGTCGTTCCCCAAGTCCGGCTCGACCTGGCTGGCCAACGTCATCTATCTGATCACGCACCGCGGCGAGACACCCGCCGACCGCACCCTGCGCAGCTGTCTTAACTGGGTAGAGAGTTCCTGGACCTATCCGCGCAGCGTGCAGGAACTCGACGCGCAACCCTCGCCGCGCATCTTTAAGAGCCACATGCCCTGGGACATGGCGCTGGGCGGCAATCCCGCCGGGAATCCGTGCAAGTACCTTTATATCGCGCGCAATCCCAAAGACGTAGCCGTGTCCTACTTCCACTTCGAGAGCGACAAGCAGTGGTCGGGCAACTACAACGGCCCATGGGAACACTGGCTACGCATGTTCATGGAAGGGCGGGTGCAGCGTGGCGACTGGTTCGATCACGTGCTCAGCTGGTGGGCCTTCCGTGATGCCGAAAACATGTTGTTCCTGCACTACGAAGACCTCAATCGTGATTTTCGCGGCGAGCTGAACAGGATCGCGCAGTTCCTCGGCTACAGCCTGACGCAAAAGGAACACGCTCTGATTACGCACAAGGCGAGCTTCGATTACATGCGAGAGGACCGTTTCACTAATCACCAGGAGATCACCGACCTCGAGACCTTCTTCCGCAAGGGCAAGATCGGTTCCTGGCGCGAACTGTTCACGCCGGACCAGAGCGAGGCCTTCGACCGGCTCTGTGCTGAGCGCATAGCAGGCTCGGGGCTGGAATTCGATTTCGGTTAATAAGTGATGAATGCCGCGTTACCTTTGAAATGCAATCGGAGGCTATGAAATGGATTTGAACGACAATCCCGCCATGGCCGTGTTGAGGGCCTACGTCGTCGGTCAGGCGAGACTGGGCTACACGCGTTTCAGCACCGAGCCCCGAGCAGACGATGTCATCCTTGTCAGCTTTCCGAAATCCGGCAGCACCTGGATCTCCTACCTGTTGCACCAGCTCCGATCCGGGGGCGACGACGATTTCGCTGACGTCAAAGACGAAGTCATCGATATTACGCCAGGCCATTGGGACCCGGGGGTGGATCCCTTTCTCATTGAGCAGCGGTTCTTGCCGCGCACCTTCAAGACCCACGGCAGTTACGGCCTTTGTCCCAAGGGAGGGAGATATATCTATCTGGCCCGAGATCCGAAAGACACACTGTGGTCCCTGTACCATTTTATCCATGACTTGTTCGGCATTGAACATGGGATATCTACCGAGGCCTTTTTCCAGCATTACTACGTGGAGCGATTCGGCACGGAGCATGATATCGGCAATGTTTGGAACCATTTTCTGCAATGGCATCCGCACAAGGACGATCCCAACATGCTCTGGCTACATTACGAGGATATCTTGGAGGACCGGACCGCATGCATCCGCGCGATCGCGGGTATCATGGGAATCGAACTAAGCGATGAACTTCTCGATCTTGTCGTGGACCGCTCTTCGATAGAGCATATGCGCACCATCGCACACAAGCTCAATCCATCCGCGACCAACCGTACTGGGCGGGTAACCCTGGAGTTTGGGCCTGAGACGCGCAATTACGCGAAGGTAATGAAGTTCGGTAAAATGCGGCGCGGCGTCGTTGGCGACGGCCGTAAGGGCCTTCCGGCAGCGGTCCTTGACGCGCTGGACGAGGAGTGGAGGAAACGTGTCACCCCAGTTTTGGGGTACGCGGACTATGCACAGATGCGGGCGGCCTGTTCCCTGTTGCGTTACGACCGTTAACGGAGCATTGGATCGATGAAAAGGCGGCACAGCGTAAGGCGGTAATGGGGTCAAGGCCTGCATAGCTGCAATCTTTATCAGCATTAAATAAAAACAATCATGCCGGTCTGATCTCCTGGTGACCCAGAGGAATGGAATAGAGCAAATCTTTCTTACTATTAATTGCTAGATTTGACCCCTTTGCTTGACCCCTTTGCTCGAAGGTCACCCCATTGTTTGAAAGTGTCCTTGTGCGCATCAAACATAATCGAGCCGTTTCATGAGCATTCGCATGACTGCGCTACTTATCAAACTACTAGCTTCATCTTGATGGTTTACGCTGGTTTTTTTTGTCGACCTCATGCATGCGTTGATTTCAAAAATCAGCAACTCATTCTCGTCACTCACATGACAATCGATTCCGAAAAAATCCAACTTCAGTATTTCATAGATGCCCCGGCAACGCTGGAGCGTTTGGGTTCCCGGATTCCGCAAGAACTCCTTTTCCTCAATCTGGTAATCTGAATTGTCTTCCATCAGTTCTTTTCTACTTTTTGAATGGATATTCCAGCACGTAGATACAATGCGGTGCCTGGGGTAAACTGCTCCGTCAATGATGAAAAGCCGCGATTTTCTGTACAGCCCGTCCGATGACTGGAAGTCGGCAAATTCGGTGATGTAATAGTCTCTTCCGTCGAAAGCAAACTGTTCGAGTTCATGCAGTTGCTCCAGGTTTTCAAGCAGGAATGTCTTCAGCCCGTTATGTAACCCCGCCTGCCTGAAAATAAAAGGCGCCGCCACGGTGCCATTCTGCACAAGTTTTTCGACGTCGCTGAGGTACCTGGGTGTGACTCGGATTGTTTTCGGCACTCGGATTCCTTCAATTTCTTTCAATAATTCGTAAACGCTGTCTCGGGTAGTTTTCAAGATATTGTCCGGATGATTGAGTACGGGTACGTCCAGCTTTTCTATAAGCTGTGTGGCCTGCATGAGTGCCTTTTGATTGGCATCCGCCTCGCAGATCGTGTTGAGGACAAGTGATGGTTGGCCGAGGTCGTTGTCTGTTCGCTTGCTGCCACCCAGAGCTACGGTTCGAAATGGAACCATATTTTTGTCAATAATTTCGTTGATCGAGGTGGTTCCCGAGATACTGACCTCAATGTCTGAAATACTACCCGTATTCACTAGCACTCTAGCCCGATTGTCATCTGGTATGCCGATGAGACTGACAACGTCATTCATTGCGCTACTTCTCTTTATTCAATTTTCTGGTAATCATCCACTCTACCGCGCGATTTGGTTGGTTGCGCTGTTTGGCACAATAGTAGTTGATGTCCTTTTCTTTAGAAAGCCTAAAGGGGTCAGTACCGAATGGCGCTTACTTAAGCGTAACCGACTAAAATACCTTGGAGAAAGGCTGGCGTGGGTGATAGGCGGGGCTGAAGGCGCCTAAACCAAAGCCACCACCCAGGGAGCCAGCCTTCATGCATCCTATCCTTCACGCCAACGATCAGCAACAAAAACGTGTCAGCCAGCATGTCGCCAACGCCGATTCCTACGCATTCTTCAACCTGCTCACCGGACCGCAACTGCTCGACAAGGTCGAATCTTTGCTACCGGAACACCACGAGCGACAGTTTCCTCCCACAGAGACGCTGTCGATGTTCCTCGCCCAGGCACTCTCGGCAAACGGCAGTTGCCGCGCGGTGGTCAACGACGCTGCGGTCAAGCGGCTTGTGAGTGGCATGACACCCTGTAGCACCAATACGAGTGGATACTGTAGGGCGCGTGCGCGCCTGCCGCAGGCGATGATTGCGACGCTGAGCTGGCAAGCCGGGGAGGTGATTGCCGCGGGTGCCGCTGCTTGGTGGCACTGGCGGGGACGGCCCGTGCGCCTGGTCGATAGCGCGACGGTCACGTTGCCCGACACGGAGGAGAATCAAGCCAAATATCCCCAATCGAGCAGTCAGAAGCCGGGGGGAAGATCCTGGTCATCACGTTTGTCTGCCCGAAGGAGGCGCCCAAAGCCGTTGTCAAGGCGCTGTATCGCAGCTGTTGGAACGTAGAGCTGGATCTGCGCAACATCAAGACGACGCTCGGCATGGAGACACTGCGTTGCAAGACCCCTGAGATGGCCGTCAAAGAGCCCTGGGTTCACCTACTGGCCTAC
>JAUXGQ010000504.1 GCA_030621975.1 Gammaproteobacteria bacterium
CCCTGAGCAGAGCGATTCCCTCAGACAACTGATCGACGCCACGCAACGCTGGGTGTTCGCGAAACGGGGGTCGAAGCATGAGCAGATTTGAGTTCTACTGGCCCTGGATGGGGCTCCTCTTGCTGCTGCCGCTGCTGGTTCGTTACTACTGGCCCTTCCCGCCCCCGAAGGAAGAGGAGCGACCGGAGCTCAAGGGCCGCCACACGGTTCTGTTACACCCTGCCCTGGTGCAGTTGCAACAGGCGTTCCACGCCGACCGGCCGGGCACGCCCCTGGCCACCCGGGTGTACGGGTTGCTGCTGGCGCTGCTCTGGCTCGGCCTGGTGACGGCCCTGATGCGTCCGCAGTGGCTGGAAGTCCACACCCAGGTGAAGACCGAGGGTTATGACCTGATGCTGGCGGTAGACGCCTCCCACTCCATGGATGCCCTGGATTTCACCGTGCGGAACCGCCAGGTAAGCCGCATGCAGGTGCTGAAAGGCGTGATGGGCCGCTTCATTGAACAGCGAAAGGGCGATCGGGTGGGGCTTATCATCTTCGGCGACCAGTCCTACGTGTTGTCGCCGCTGACCCTCGACCGCCAGGCTGTGCACAAACTCCTGGACGGCGTCGTGCCCAGCATCGCGGGCCAGGGCACCGCCATGGGCGACGCCATAGGTCTCGGGGTGAAGAAGCTTCGCGCCCGTCCTGAAGGCTCGCGGGTACTGATACTCATCGCCGACGGGGAGAGTACCTCCGGCAGTATCCCGCCCTTGCAGGCCGCCCGGATAGCCGCCCACGAAGGCGTGCGGATCTACGCCATCGGCGTAGGCAGCAACCAGGAGGACGTGCAGATTATAGAGCAGGGCCGCCTGGTCACCCGTAACGACCTGGGGCTGGATGAAGACATCCTCCGGGATATCGCCCAGATCAGCGGCGGCGCCTACTTCCGGGCCACCGACACAGACGCCCTGGAGGTGGTCTACCAGCGTATCGATGAATTGGAAAAGAGCGAAGCCGAAGCGCGCAGTGTACTCATCCCAACGCCCCTGTATCGTTGGCCGTTGGGCCTGGCGCTGCTGTGCCTGCTCGCCCTTGGACTGTTTCCCGACGGCCAACGCCGGGTATTGAGGACCGTTTCGCAGTAATGGCAGAGACTGGATTTCATTTCGCCGAACCGGCCTGGTTGCTCGCCCTGCTGGTGCTGATCCCGGTAGCCCTGTGGCTGCAATTCAGTACCACCATCCGCTCGGCCCGCGGCCGCATCCAGCGCTATGCGGACAATCACCTGTTGCCGCACCTGACCGCCACCCGGGAACTCAGCAGCCTGGAGCGCTGGGACCGCTTTGCGCGCTGGGGCCTGCTGTGGGTACTCGCGGTGCTGGCCATGGCCGGACCGCGCTGGGACTTCACCGATGTGCGCCTGTTCCGTCCGGGCAGCGATCTGGTCATCCTGCTGGACATCTCCCGCTCCATGGAAGTAGGCGACGTTGCGCCTACCCGACTCGCCCGCGCCCGTCAGGAGATTCAGGACCTGATCACCCAGAATCGGGATGTGCGCATCGGCCTCATCGCCTTCGCCACCGTGGCCCACGTGGTTTCCCCGATCACCGATGACAGTCAGAGCATCCTCAATGTGCTGCCGGCCATCTCCACCGACCTGGCGAGACTGCAGGGCAGCCGCCTGCGCGAGGCCCTCGACCGGTCCATACAGCTGCTGGCGGGCCAGCCGGAGGACAGCGGCCACTCCATCCTGTTGATTTCAGACGGTGACTTCGATGAACCCGGGCTGGAGGACAAGGTGCGCTATCTGACCTCCGAGGGCATCCACCTGCACGTTCTGGGGATTGGCACCAGCGACGGAGGACCGGTGCCCGCTCCCACCGGGGACTGGCTGACGGAGCGGGGGCGCGGCAGGGTGATCTCCCGGTTGAACGAATCCCTGCTGGAAAGCCTCGCTGAACAGGGCAATGGCATCTACCGGGAAGCGAATTTCAGGGACGGGGACACCGGCGACGTTCTGCAGCTGGCCCGTGAGCTGGCTCCGGCGCGCGCGGTCGACGATGAGCAGACCCGGGTATGGAACGAGCGATTCTACTGGCTGCTGACCCCCTTGCTGCTGTTGTTGTTGCCGCCGATTCGGCGTTTGTTCAGAACCGAGGCACGTTCATGAACAGGTCCCTGACAGCCTTCCTGGGCGCTGCATTCCTGGCTGCGCTGCCGGCGGCTCACGGGGGCTGGTTCACCACCCAGGAACAGGAGGCTGCCCAGCTCTTCGAGCAGGGACATTACAACCGGGCGGCGGAAGGATTCTCCGCCCCTTACCGACGCGGTGTCGCCCAATATCGAGCCGGGGACTATCAGGCGGCCGCGCAAAGCTTTTCCGGGGTGGAACGTTCGGATGTACGAGTCGACGCCCGCTACAACCTGGGCAACTCCCACTTCCAGCTGGGGGATTACGCGGGCGCCGTAGGGGCCTACGAGGGCGTCCTGGCGGAGCAACCGGATCACGAAGACGCCGGGCACAACCTGGCCCTGGCGCGGGCCATGCTTGCCGAGATGCAGCCGCCGCCGGAAGAACCGGAGGAAACGCCGCCCGAGCAACCGGAAGAGGAAGAGGCGCAGGCGGAGGAAGAGGAGTCGGAACAGCAGGAATCCGAGGAGCAACAGGAATCCGAGGAGCAGCAGGAATCCGAGGAGCAGCAGGAATCCGAGGAGCAACAGGAATCCGAGGAACAGCAGGAATCCGAGGAACAGCAGGAGTCCGAGGA
>JAUXGQ010000020.1 GCA_030621975.1 Gammaproteobacteria bacterium
CCTGGCTTCAAACCGGCACAGCATCCAGTTCTCCCCGGCGAGTGTCTGCAGCCGGTTGGCCATATAGGTCTTGCCCGTCCCTGCGCCTCCCTTTATCAGCGGGATGTAATCGCTGTTTTCCGTGAGATGCCTGAGGAAATCCAGGCGTTGGGCCAGTTCCGGTGTGGAAAAGAACAACTCCTGACCCGGCTCCTGGGGGCTTGGCTGCAGCAGATGGGTTTGCATTGCTTTTCGACCCGTTTTAGTTAGTGTCCATCCAGAAAGATGGACTCTCGCCAAGACGCAAAGATCGCAAAGTTATAACCCATTGTCATAAAGCCAAATTATATTTCGTTCTTGGCGTCTTTGCGCCTTTGCGAGAGAAATATTGATGTTTATGGACGGACACTGGTTAGAAAAAGATGTTGGGTCAGGGCGCACTCATATTCGGTTACAACCTGAAATGTCGGAGAGATGCGCGCCTAACCCAACCTACGCTCTGACGTTCTCAGCAAGCGTATTTCGCAACAGGCCAGCGTCGAATTTTTCGGTCACCAGGGCGCCGCCTATCCCTTTCAGCAGCACCAGCCGCAGCCGTCCCTCCAGTACCTTTTTGTCCACCGCCATCAGCTCCAGAAACCTGTCGGCGCCCAGGGATGCGGGCGCCGCGACCGGCAATCCCGCCCCGGCAACCAGGGCTTCTATGCGGCGCTCATCCTGCGCCGACAGCCAATCGAGGCGACGGGACAGGCTGGCCGCCATGCAGATGCCGGCGGCGATCGCCTCACCGTGCAGCCATTCCCCATAGCCGACCCCGGTCTCTATGGCATGTCCGAAGGTGTGCCCCAGGTTCAGCAGTGCACGCTGGCCCGCTTCCAACTCATCCGCCGCCACGATTCGGGCCTTGTCCTGGCAGGAACGCTCTATGGCATAGGCCAGGGTTGCGGGCTCACGCTGGCGCAATGCCTGCATGTTGGCTTCCAGCCAGGCAAAGAACTCCGGATCGTCGATCAAGCCGTATTTAATGACCTCTGCGATACCCGACGACAGCTGTCGGTCGTCCAGGGTATTCAGGGTTTCGGTGTCGGCGATCACGCATCGGGGCTGGTAAAATGCCCCGATCATGTTCTTGCCTAATGGGTGATTCACGCCTGTCTTGCCGCCCACCGAGGAATCGACCTGGGCCAGCAGTGTGGTCGGCACCTGGATAAACGGGACGCCGCGCTGATAACAGGCCGCCGCAAACCCAGTCATGTCTCCAACGACTCCGCCCCCAAGGGCGATCAGGGTGCAGCGCCGATTGAACCGTTTCTGCAGCAGGGCATCGAAAATGCGGTTCCAGACCTCCAGATTCTTGTACTCCTCCCCGTCCGGAAGGATTACCGACCCCGCCTTGAATCCGTGCAGCGCCGACATCAGGCGGTCCAGATACAGGGACGCCACGGTCTCGTTGCTGACCACCATCACCTGAGCGCCTGCTATGTGCTGCCGATAGAGGTCGGCGGCCGCCATATTGCCGGCCCCGATATAAATCGGGTAGCTGCGCTCACCGAGCTCAACCCTTAGTGTCCTGTTCATGCCCGTTTGCTTTTCTATAAATAGGTTACATTCTAGCAGCCTGCCGGCGGTTATCTGGGGGCAAGACCGAGTTTGCGGGTGATATCCCTGACCACGGCTGAGGCGTTACGCCTTTCCGTGGAGACGGTAAAATCCGCGGTCTGGCGATACAGGGGATCCCGCTGCTCCATCAGCTCTTGCAGGCGTACGCGGCGGTCGCCGTCGTGCAGCAACGGGCGGTTACGGTCGCGGGCAGTGCGTTGATATTGCTGCTCAGGACTGCAGTGCAGATAGATCACCAGGCCTCTTCCGGTCAGGTGACGACGATTGTCGGGGTCCAGTACGGCCCCTCCGCCGGTGGCCAGCACAAGGTCTTCCCGTGCGGTCAACTGCTCAATGACCTTACGCTCGCGCGTTCGGAATCCGGCCTCGCCCTCCAGCTCGAAAATCAACGGAATGTCAACGCCCGTGCGACGCTGGATCTCCGCGTCACTGTCTTCAAACTCCATACCCAGCGCCGAGGCCAGGTGACGTCCGATGGTCGTTTTGCCCGTCCCCATGGGGCCGATAAGAAAGATGTTGTTGGGACGCTTCATTTGGGAGGCCGGCATAAAGAGAAAAGGGCGTACGCTGAATACGCCCTTACCCGAAAAGGGGGGAGAGAAAGAACCGTTAGCCGATTATCGATACGTCATCGCCGCTTCGCAACCGTCGGCCGGTTCAATTCAGCCCCAAGGTCTCCTTCAAAATCTTGGGTGTGACGAAGATCAACAGTTCATTGTTATTATCCAGTTCCGCCGTATTCTTGAACAGAAAGCCCACGTAGGGGAGATCGCCGAAAAAGGGCACCCGCTCGACATTTTTGGTCTTTTCACGTTCATAGACCCCGCCGAGCACGACGGTTTCCCCATTATTCACCAGTACGGTCGTGCGCACCTCGCGGGTTTCCAACGGCGGCACGCCGAGCACGGATCTTTCGAAAACCGGACGGTCCTTGGTGACCACCAGATCCATGATGATCCGGTCGTCCGGCGTGATGTGGGGCGTAACGTCCAGCTTGAGCACCGCCTCCTTGAAACTGACCGAGGTCGCGCCGCTGGAGGTGGCCTCCTGGTAGGGGACCTCGAAACCCTGCTTGATGGTGGCCTGGTTCTGATCGGCCGTGATCACCTTTGGACTGGAGATGATCTCGCCCCTACCCTCTTTCTGCATGGCCGAGAGTTCCAGCTGAACCAGGTAAGACCCAACCTTCCCCATCAGCAGGTTGACCGCGCCCGAGGGGTCGATCGCCGGCAGATTGACCAGCAGGGACTCTTGGGTGGAACCCCCCGGGTTTTCAATACCGGGCACTATATCGCTGGTGCCGCCGACGGACCCTGACTGTCCACCAGTACCCAGCATAAAGGTACCACCGTCATCAAGATTACCATGTCCCTTGGTTACGCCAAAACGCACACCCAGGTCCTTTGCGAAGTTATTGTTTGCAATCACGACCCGCGCTTCGATCAGGACCTGACGTACCGGGATATCCAGGGTCTCTACCAGGCGACGGATGTCCTCCAGCTTGGCGGCGGTATCCTGAACCAGCAGGGTATTGGTGCGAGCGTCCACCGTGACATTGCCGCGGTCGGGGGTCAGCAACTGATTGTCGGGCGCCTTGAGCAGGGCCGCCAGGTCCGCCGCTTTGGCGTAATTGACCTGGATGAATTCGGATCTCAACGGCGCCAGGGCTTCGACTTGCTGTTGGGATTCGAGCTCCAGTTTCTCCCTGGCAGCGATCTCTTCGGTGGGTGCGATCAGCATGACGTTGTCGGTCTGACGCTTGGACAGGCCTCGGGTCTTGAGGATGATGTCCAGCGCCTGATCCCAGGGCACGTTTTTCAGCCGCAGGGTGATCCGGCCGCTCACGGTATCGCTGGTGACCATGTTCAGACCGGTGAAATCCGCCAGCAATTGCAGCACGGCCCGGACCTCGATGTCCTGAAAGTTCAAGGACAGGCGTTCACCGGTATATATCAGCTTTTCCTTCAGGATGCGCTCTTTTTCAGCCTTGCTCAGCGGTCGCACATCGATAGTGTAGAGTTCGTCAGCCTGATAGGCCAGGAACTCGTACTCCCCGGTGGTGGCAATCTCCATATGTACGTTGCGACCCACCGGCTTGGTGTCGATCAGGGTGACCGGGGTGGCGAAATCGGTCACGTCCAGCCGCTGAACCAGTGCCTGCGGCAGGTGGACGTCCAGAAAATCCACGACCACACGCTCGCCCTCCTCGCGCACGTCGATCGAGGTACTCGGATCGCTGAGGGTAATCAATATCCTGCCTTCCCCCTCCGGACCGCGCCGGAAATCCACGTTCTCGAGGCCTCGGCGATCCGCAGGCTTAAGGGCAGCGCTGCGCGCCATGACGCCCCCAGTACGCTCTGCAACATCCATTTTCGCCCTTGCCACAACCGCGCCGGCGCCGCTGCCCCGGAAGGTGAGGACTACTTTGTTGCCCTCGAGATCAAGGGTGTACGGGACCATAGTCACCAGGTTCACCACCACGCGCATGCGGTCTCCCGCCTCTATAGCAGTGACACTGCGCACCAGACCAACCCCGATATTCCGAGTCTTACGGTCCAAGGCACTGCGCATCCCGGGAAAATCCAGGGCGATACGCGCCGGCGAGTCCGTCGTAAAGCTGGTCGGCCGAGCAACCGGTGCGGACATGGTGAATACAAGCTGAACCTGGTCTCCCGGTAACGCTGAATACTGGATGTCATTCAGCGTGTTGGAACCCGTATCCGCGGCAAACCCGTTGACGTGCCAGGCAAACAGGACACACAGGAGAAGACACCAACTAAACCTTCCACCGCGCACACGCAATCTCTGCTTGCTTACGTTTACGTTTCTTTGCCTGCGATCAAATCGCTCGCTGTTCATTATATCGCTTCCCCTGAATTACTCGTTCACCGCGAGGGACGCCTGCCGTTCCCGGTAGCCCCCCTGGCCGTCCGATACGATTTCGGTCAACTCGATCCTTTCTTCAGAAACGCGGGTAATCTGCCCGTTGTTCTGGCCCATGTAATTACCGGGCTTGACCCGGAAAATGGTCCCATCCGCAGTGGTTACCAACCCCCAAATGCTCTCCTTCTGCTCCAAGGTACCGACCATCCTGATGCTGTCCAGGGCAAAGCCTTCAAGTTCTTCCTTGCGCCGCAGCCGGTCGGGTGTGATCCCGCTACTGGTAATCGGCTCGACATCCGTGGAACCGCCTACCGACGGAGTAAAAGGATCTCTGCGATCGCCCGCCTCGTAGACATAGGTTTCGATCTGTTTGATCTCCGGCAGGGGTTCGATGCGCCCCTTCTCCCTAGTCTTGACGCCGGCCAGGTAATCACGCAGATCCTGCATGTCATCGCCCACACAGCCTGTAAGCGCAACGCCCAGGAAAAGCAAGGACAGCGGCCATAATGCAAAGGCTCTGCCGCCGATCATCATCCACCCTCCTCATCCAGATATCGATATGTCTTGGCGGTGGCCTCCAGCACCAGCGGAGCCTCGCCAGCATCCCGCCCTGAACCGGCGGGCGTGATCACCACATCGTGAATAGTCACGATGCGTGGCAAGGCGGCGAGTCCACTGATGAAATCACCAAACTCGTGATACTTCCCATGCACTTTGAGCTTGATCGGCAATTCCGCGTAGAACTCCTTTGGTACCTCGCCGCTAGGCTGAAACAGCTCGAACTCCAGACCGGAAGCCAAACCAGTCTGAGAGACGTCCACCAAAAGCTCAGCCACCTCGGTCTTGTCGGGCAGCTGCCTCAACATGGCGCCGAACGACTGTCGCATTTCCTCCAGCTGCTTCTTGTAGGCATCGAGATTGACTGCCTTGGCCTGCTTCTGTTCGAAGATCCCGCGCAGTTCCTGCTCTTTCTTTTCCACCCTTTCCAGGGAAATCAGCTGCTCCTGGGTGTCCAGGTAATACCAGGCACCACCCACAGCCGCAGCCAGAATCAGGGTCAGGACGATCTTGACCGGCATCGGCCAGACGCCCATGTTGCTGAGATCGAGTTCGTTGAGTTCCTGAAGGTTCATTCCGCCTACTCCTTTACCTGTGCCACCTGCGTGGCGCCAAGGCTGAAATGGCTCAAACCCGTACCCGTCTTGTCTTTATGCTCGATGAGTTTGAGTCTTGGTCTGGACAGCCATTCGGAGGCATCTATGTTGCGCATGTACGCGGAAACCCGCGCATTGGACTGGGCGCGCCCTTCCATCGACAGCCCTGCCCCGGCCTGCTGAACCTTGGTGAGAAACAGACCTTCGGGCAAGGTAGTGACCAGTTCATCGAACAGGTGGACGATCTGGGGCCGACTGCTCTGGAGTTGTTGAATCACGTCCATGCGCGCCAACAGGCTCGACTTGGTTTTCTCCAAGTCTTTGATCTCTTCTATCTTCTTATCAAGGGTCGCAATTTCCCTCTGCAACAGGCGATTGCGCTGCTCCTGATTCTCAATGCTGTCGGCGACCCATAGATGTGAACCCAGCATCAATAACAGGGAACAGACTGCACCGCCTCCCAGCATGAATCCGAATTCACGCTGCTGTCTCTTGCGCCGATTCTCGCGCCAGGGTAATAGGTTGATCCGCGTCATTTCAGTCGAAACTCCTTAAGGCCAGACCACATGCGATCATCAGAGACGGTGCATCGTTGCTCAATGCCTGGGGCTTGACACGGGAAGACACCGACATACTGGCAAACGGATTGGCGATGGTTGCCGCGGTGCCCATTTTCTCTTCGATCATCTCGTCCAGCCCGGGAATCGAGGCGCAGCCACCGGCCAGGACGATCTGGTCTACTCGGTTATAGGTGCTCGAGGAATAGAAAAACTGCAGCGAACGGCTTACCTGCTGAGCCACGGCCTCTTTGAAGGGCTCCAATACCTCCGGAACATAGTTGTCCGGCAGTCCCCCCTGGCGTTTGGCCATACCCGCTTCCTCGCGGGACAGGCCGTAGCGGCGCTGAATCTCTTCGGTGAGCTGCAGGCCACCGAAATTCTGTTCGCGGGTATAGATGATCCGATTGTCATGCAGGACGTTTAGCGTGGTGGTGGTGGCACCGATATCCGCTACGGCTACGGTCTTTTCCTTGCCTTGCTCCGGAAGCTGTTCCAAAAGCTGACCGCAGGCGGTCTCCATTGCGTAGGCCTCGACGTCCACGACCGCAGCCGCCAACCCGGCCAGATCCAAGGCAGCTACACGGTCATCCACGTTTTCGCTCCGCGATGCGGCGAGCAGTACATCAACCATCTCAGGATTTTTCTCCGATGGCCCCTGGACCTCAAAATCCAGATTTACTTCCTCCAACGGATAAGGGATGTACTGATCCGCCTCGAGCTCTATCTGCGTCTCCATCTCCGTATCCGAGAGAGACGCTGGCATGGGGATGATCTTGGTGATTACGGCGGAGCCGGATACCGCCACCACGGCGCGCTTGGCGCGACTGCCGGAACGACGCAACACATTCTGGATGGCTTCGCCCACCGCCTCCACACTCGCGATGTTTTTCTCCACTACCGCATTGGGCGGCAGGGGCTCGACGGCATAGGCCTCAACCCGATAGCTCACGTCAGAACGACCGTTCGTCTTGCTCAGTTCCAGCAGCTTGACGGTGGTCGTGCTGATATCCAAGCCAACCGTCTGGGGGTATTTGGGTCCAAAAGACAACATCTGTTTAGCTTTCCCGGGATATAATGCTCGATACAGGGCAAATTTAAAGGCTTTTCTAAATTGGACAGTTAACTATATAACAGTAATTAAATTCTTGTGAAGCTTTTTTCCAAAATTAGGTCTGATTTTAGGCATCCGCAACAAAAAATGGCTAATCGAGGCAGATTTTCCAGTTAATCCACGCCGGTGGAACACAGGATTGTTGCGTCTGCGCAACTGACGATGGGATAACCAGCCCCTTTACGAGATTGAACCTGACATCCCCCCGACATCCGCTTTTTCGCGCCGGGATAGCCCTAAATCCGACAGGCCTCCAAGAGCCGGCGTAATTCAACCGGCATTTGGCGAATTTAGCGTCCGCTTTGACTATGACTTGAGCCCAATTTATTCTCCCCCCACTACGCAGTAGAAAAATGTGATACAGCGCATGAAGTGGATAACCAGACTCGTTAAGTACGGATTGATTCTCACCGTCACCGGAGCCCTGCTGGGGATTGGTGTCTTATTGGCGGCATACCTCTACCTCGAACCCGGTCTGCCCTCCATTGAGCACCTCAAGGACGTCCGGCTGCAGGTCCCCCTCAGGGTCTACAGCCGCGACGATAAATTTATTGCGGAATTCGGGGAGAAGCGGCGCATCGCGTTGACCTTCGATGAGATTCCGGAGCCGCTCGTGCAGGCATTTCTGGCCGCCGAGGACGACCGATTTTTCGAGCATCCAGGAGTGGATTACCAGGGCCTGGCGCGCGCTGCCACCCAACTGCTGCTGACCGGTAAACGCCGACAGGGCGGCAGCACCATCACCATGCAGGTCGCGCGTAACTTTTTCCTCAGTCGGGAGAAGACCTTCGCGCGCAAGCTCAACGAGATCTTTCTGGCCTTGAAAATCGAGCGTGAACTGAGCAAGCGGGAAATCCTCGAGCTCTATGTGAACAAGATCTATCTCGGCAACCGGGCCTATGGGGTAGGCTCGGCCGCCCAGGTTTACTATGGCGCACCGGTCAACGAGTTAAGCCTGGCGCAGATCGCAATGATCGCAGGACTTCCCAAGGCGCCTTCTCGGATCAACCCCATCGCTAACCCTACACGGGCCCTGGTGCGGCGGGACTATGTCCTGGGACGCATGCTCAAACTGGGTTTCATTACTCCGGAGCAGTATGAAACGGCCATGCCTGAACCGGTCACGGCCGCTCTGCATGCCCCCTCCACGCAACTCGACGCCCCCTACGTGGCGGAATTGGCCCGGGCCGAACTGGTCGATCGTTTTGGCAACGAGGCCTATACGGCGGGATACACCGCATATACAAGCGTCGACAGCCGATTGCAGCAGGCCGCCACCCAGGCGATACGTGCAGCGCTGCTCGAATATGACCAGCGCCACGGATACCGCGGACCCGAGCAGCGTGCCCTGCTCGACCCCGAGACCACGGAAGCTGACTGGGACAACCTGCTTTCAGATCGAAAAACCGTTGGTGGTCTAAAACCGGGACTGGTAACCGAAGTGGCAGATACGTCCGCCAGCATCTATCTCGGAAAAGGCCAAAGCGTTCAGATCGACTGGCAAGGCCTCTCCTGGGCCAGACCCTTCGTGGACGAAGACCGACGCGGGTCCAAGCCCAAGGCGGCCGGGGATCTGCTTGCACCGGGCGATCTCATTCGCGCGTCCCCGCAGACCGACCAGGACGGAAACAGTTATTGGCGTCTTGCGCAGATACCGACGGTGGAAGGCGCGCTGGTATCCCTGGATCCCAAGGACGGCGCGATCCTGGCGCTGGTCGGGGGTTTCGATTTCTACAGCAGCAAGTTCAATCGTGCCACCCAGGCCAAACGGCAGCCGGGCTCAGGCTTCAAAGCCTTTATCTACTCCGCTGCCTTGGAAGCCGGCTTTACAGCCGCAAGTCTGATTAACGATGCGCCAGTGGTGTTCGACGATTCCGCCCTCGAAGACGCCTGGCGTCCGGAGAACTACAGCGGCAAGTTCTTTGGACCCACCCGCCTGCGCCTGGCGCTCACCAAGTCCCGGAATCTGGTTTCCATACGATTGTTGAGAACGATGGGTATCAAGCACGCGGTGCGGCACATCGCCCGCTTCGGGTTCGACCCGAACCGCCTCCCCCGCAACCTGTCCCTCGCCCTGGGCAGCGGTGTCGTTACGCCACTGCAGATGGCGGAAGGCTATGCGGTTCTCGCCAACGGTGGCTACCACGTTGAACCTTATTTCATCGACCGCATCGAACTCAATCAGGAGGGCGTGGTGTATCAGGCCGACCCGGTCCGGGTTTGCGACGACTGTGAAAAGGACACCACAGGGGAGGACAGCCCACCCTATGCGCCCCGCGTTATCACGCGCCAGAACCGGTACCTGATGAACTCCATGATGCGGGACGTGATCAGGTACGGGACCGCGAGGCGTGCGCGCTCCCTGGGGCGCAAGGACCTGGCGGGAAAGACCGGCACCACCAACGATCAGAGAGATGCCTGGTTCAGTGGCTTCAACCCCACGCTGGTGGCGGTGTCCTGGGTTGGTTTCGACTCATCCAAGCCACTGGGCCGCGGGGAAACCGGCGGCCGGGCCGCGCTGCCTGCGTGGATCTCATTCATGGCTGAGGCCCTCAAAGGTGTGCCTGAACAGCGGCTGGAAGTGCCCGATGACATGATCACCGTGCGTATCGACCCGAGAACAGGCGAACGCGCCGGCATCGATCAGGGAAATGCCATATTCGAAGTGTTTCGAAGCGAGTTTGCGCCCAAGGCGATCGCCAGAACGAGCCAGGGACTCACAGCCTCCCCCACCACCCCGTTTACGGGGCCGGATCAAACCGAGGATCCGTTTTAGTCTCGTAGTCTGTCAGTCTTTTGCAAAATGAAAAAGAATGTAACGCGAGTAACGCATCAGCATCATGTAGGCTGGGGCTTGCCCCAGCTTTTCTGCGTACTGGCTCGCGAAACAAAGAGCTGGGGCGAGCCCCAGCCTACCTCTGTAGTTGCAGCCATAC
>JAUXGQ010000170.1 GCA_030621975.1 Gammaproteobacteria bacterium
CATGGATGGCGGAAGTGCCGGTTTTGCAGGAGCAACAAACCGGCCGAACCTCTAAGTCCGACAGGCTGCTAGAATTTTCAATCGACAGATCGAATTGTATTAATTCTTTGCCCAGTGTCGGGAACCGATCAAGGAGTGGGGGAGACACCGGGGTCTTGCCGTCTTTTTTTCTTCTTTTCGCACCGCCCGCCACAGCCTCCGCAGCCGGCCTCCAGTCCACAATGGTCCGGGTCCCTGCGCTTCAGCCACAACTGAAACGAGACCCAGGCCGCACAGAGCACGACCAGGCCGATAATCGAAAGCAGATGGGTCAGCATGGCGGTCAGGTAGAACTGAACAGGCCGGCGAAGCCCATGAAAGCCATGGACAGAATGCCGGCGATAATCAGGTTCATGGCGGTGCCCCTGATCAGGGCGGGCACCTCCGTTGCCATTTCCACTTCCTCCCTAAGACCCGCCATGAGCACCAGCGCCAGGGTAAAGCCGGCCCCGGCGCCCAGCGCGAATACCATGCCTTCCAGCAGACCGTAGCCGCGGTTGGTGGCGAAGATGGCCAGCCCCAGGATGGCGCAGTTGGTGGTGATCAGGGGAAGGAAGATACCCAGGGCCCGGAACAGGGCGGGGCTGAGCTTTTTGATCACCATCTCGATGAATTGAACCGTACTGGCGATCACCACGATGAAGCTGATGAGCCTCAGGTAGGGGGCGTGGATCAGGATGTAGGTGTTGAGGAACCAGGCGCAAAAGGCCGTTATCAGCATCACGAAGATGTTGGCCAGCCCCAGCCGGAAGGCCGTGTCCAGTCGGCTGGAGACGCCCAGGAAGGGGCACAGACCCAGGAAGTAGGACAGCACGAAGTTGTTGATCAGCAATGCGCTGACGAAGATCCAGACCAGATCGCTCATTGTGCTTCGCCCTCCGCTTCCGCAAGCCGGGCGATCATCTGCTGCTTGCGCTCCTTGACCCAACTGAAGAACAGCAGCAGCAGGCCCAGGGTGAGGAATCCGCCGGGGGGCAGGATCATGATGATCCAGGGCTCGAAGTCGGCCCCGAACAGCGATACGCCGAACAGCGCGCCTTCGCCGAGGATCTCCCGCACGGCGCCGAGGGTGAACAGGGCGAACATGAAGCCGCTCGCCATGCCCAATGCGTCGATCACCGCCAGGCGCACGCTGTGCTTGGCGGCGAATGCCTCCTGGCGGCCCAGGATCATGCAGTTTGCCACGATCAGCGGGATAAAGGCCCCCAGTTCCTTGTGCACCTTTGGAACCAGGGCCTGGAGGGTGAAGTCGGTGACCGTGACGAAGGTGGCAATGATGATGATGTAGCAGGAGATGCGGATCTGCTTGGGGATCCAGCGCCGCAGGGAGGAGACCAGGAGGCTCGATCCCACCAGTACGAAGAAGGTGGCCAGACCCATGGCGATGGCGTTGATGGCGGAGTTGGTCACCGCAAGCATGGGGCACATGCCCAGCACCTGGACGAACACCGGATTGTCCCGCCACAGCCCCTTGACGAATTCCTCGTAGGCGTTTTCTTTAGTTCTCGGCATCGTTCGCTCCACGCGGGCTGCTTGGCGCGAGCCGGGGCAACCACTGGTCGTTCGCCTGGTTTATGATCCGCACCACCGCTTTCGAAGAGATGGTCGCACCGGTAATGGCGTCCAGCTCGTTGGGAGCGGACCGGCGGCCTTTTTTCACGGCCCGGATCTCCGGGTCGATGGCAAGCGAGAGGAAGCTGGCGACGAAATCCGCGTCTTTGTAGATCTTGTCGCCGAGGCCTGGCGTTTCCCGGCTCGCCAGGATCTCCATGCCCGTGACCTTGCGCTGATCGGGCATGAGGCCGTAAAGCAGGCTAATCGTGTCCTGGAATCCCGGCCCCTCGGCCGGGATGGCGTAGCCCACCAGTTGTCCGTCGGCGCCGTAGCCACCATACACCGCTTCCTGTTCGGGAAGTTCCTCATCGGAGTGGCTGAGCTCGCCGTCGCGGTAGACGAGCCGCTTCATGCTGGCTACCCCCGGAAGCACCTTGAATACCGCCTTGCGCAGTTCCTGGGCTTTGTAAGCGGTGATCGTCGGCAGCGTGACTTCGAAGATGGTGACGATGATCAGGCCGGACAGCAGACCGGCGAGACTCAGGGTGAGCACAAGCCGGGCAGAGGTGGGTTCGGATCCCGTGGCGGTGGTATTGCTCTCGGAAGTCATCGGGATTTGACCCCTCTGCCGAAGACCCGCGGCTGGGTGTAGCGGTCGATAAGCGGTGTAGCCGCATTCATCAGCAGGATGGCGTACATCACCCCTTCCGGAAAGCCGCCGTACACACGGATCAGCACCACGAGCAGACCGATGCCGATACCGAAGATCCAGGCCCCGCGGGGGGTGAGGGGGGAGGTGACCGGGTCGGTGGCCATGTAGAGGGCGCCAATGAGCAACCCTCCGGCGAAGACGGAGAACAGGGGATCCGGATAATTCCCGGGCGCGGTCGCGTAGAGTACGCCCGAGAAGACCGCCACCGAGAGCAGAATGCTCACCGGGATGCGCCAGTCGATATCCCTGCGCAACAACAGGTATACCCCCCCAAGCACCAGCAGCAGGCCGCTGGTCTCGCCGATGCAGCCGGATATGTTGCCCATGATCAGGTCCGTCCAGGGCGTCGACTCATTATCGAACTTCATCAGCCCCAGGGGGGTCGCCGCGCTGATGCCGTCGTACTCCACGTGCATGAACGGCAGCGCCAGGTTGGAGGCATGGACGTGGAAGAAATCCCCGGGCTGCGAAAGGGGGGCCCAGGTGGTCATGGCGTTGGGAAAGGTGGCCGAGAGGAAGGCCCGCCCGACCAGGGCGGGATTGAACAGGTTTTTGCCCAGTCCGCCCCAGATCAGCTTGCCCAGCCCGATGCTCACCGCGCCGCCGAGAAATGCCATCCACAGCGGGATGGTGGTCGGCAGGGTGAGACCCAGGAGCAGACCGGTGAGTATACCGCTCCCGTCCCAAAGCCGTTCGCGTCGGACGTCCGCGGGGGAAAAAAACCATTCGGTGAGAACCGCCCCGACGATACTGGCACTGAGCACCAGCAGCGCACTCAAACCGAAGAACCAGAACCCGGCCAGGGTCACCGGCAGCAGGGCGTAGCTCGCATCCCGCATGGCCTGCGCGGCGGTCATGCGCTGCTTCAGCAGGGGCGCGGGCTGCACCAGCAGTCTAGGGTCTTTCTGTTTCACTGTTCCTTCCCTTGTCTACGGCGCATGCTGTCTTTGGCGGTGCGGATCAATTGCACGATGGGGATGCCGGAGGGGCAGGAATAGGTACAGGAGCCGCATTCCACGCACTCGGTCACGTTGAACGCCTTCATCTCGTCGAACAGGCGGGCCTTGGCGAGGCGCGCCAGGCGCGACGGGTTGAGGAAGTAGGGGCAGGCCTCCACGCAACGCCCGCAGCGGATGCAGGGATACTCCTTGGGGCGCGCCGTTTCCGCCGCGGTGAAGGCCAGGATCCCGGAGCTGCCTTTTAGAATGGGTGCGTCGAGGCTCGCCAGGGGCATGCCCATCATGGGCCCGCCCAGGATCACCTCCCGGGTTTCCTCTTTGAGGCCGCCGCAGAATCGCAACACCTCCCGCACCGGCGTGCCCAGGGGTACGATCAGGTTGGCGGGATAGGCTATGCCGGGGCCGGAAACGGTAACCACGCGTTCGATAAGGGGCATCCCTTGCTCGAAGTAGTCCGCGACAGCCACCACCGTGCCCACGTTATTCACCGAGATCTCCAGGTCCCGTGGCAGCTGCCCGGCCGGAACCTCGCGTCCGAATATGGACTTGATCAGCATCTTCTCCGCACCCTGGGGATACTTCACCCGCAGGGACACCACCCGGATCGGCTGCTCGGGGAGGATGTGCCTGTGCAACGCGTCGATGGCATCCGGCTTGTTCAACTCCACCCCGATAACGGCCTCCGCCGCCCCGAGTTTTTCGCGCATGATCTGGATGCCCCGGATCAAGGCGTCCGGCCGCTCCACCATGAGGCGGTGGTCATTGGTGAGGTAGGGCTCGCATTCCGCGCCATTGATCAGGAGGTGGCGAATACGCTGCCCCTCGGGCAGCGAGAGTTTTACGTGGCTCGGAAAGGCGGCGCCCCCCAGACCCACGATACCCGCTTGCTGGATCTCCGCGATGAGCTGCTCCATGGACAGGGCCTTCCAGTCGAGGGCCGGCTTGACGGCCAGACGCTGGGTCGCGTAGGGATCTGCTTCGATCTCGATGGCGGGAACGAAGCGGCCGTCCACGTGGCGGTGGGGACCGATGTCGCGCACCCAACCGGTGACCGGACTGTGCAGGGCCGTGGAGACGAAGCCACCGGGCTCGGCGATCATCTGCCCGCGCAGCACCCGCTGACCCGAGCTCACCACGGCCTTGGAGGGTGCCCCCAGATGTTGGTGAAGGGGCAGCACGTAGCGGTTCACGAAGGGCATGCGCTGGGTTGGCAGTCCCTCGGTCCGCTCTTTGAACTCATCCGGATGAACGCCGTGGGAAAAGCTGCGCTTGAAAAGCGTGGACAGGGCGCGCATGTCAGGCGTCGCCTCCCGCCGGCGGTTGATGTTCCGCAGAGGGTTTTGCAAATCCCGAAAGGGCCATCAGACGCTCCCGCATATCCCGGCGCAGCTCCTCCTGGAACTCCGCACGCAGACCGCGAATGCGATCCTCGTAATCCTTCGCCTGGGCGCTCAGTTCGGCGGCGCGCTCCGCCGCCACGCGCTCCTCGGCCTCCCGCTGCACCCGTGCCGTGAAGGGTGTGACGAGCCCGGCCAGCTCCTGAAGCATCCGCCAGGCGTGCAGCCGCTCCTCGCTCGCGCGCACCAGCCGTTCGTCTACCCGCAGGCGCCGCACGGTATACCCGTTGCTGGCCTGCTCCACATAGGGCGTCTTCTTGCGCCGTGCTTTGTCCGACAGTTCGAGATAGTCCGCGAGGGGCAGGGAGTCGGGGGCGTCCTCCTCCAGGGGCGAGAAAAACTCGGCGAAGCGGCGCTCGCCCAGGAACCACTGGGCGGGGGTGAAGGGGGCATCGTCCGCGACCCGTTCCCAGGGCTCGCGCGGCGAGGGATTGCCGTCCAGGCTGATCCGGGAGCCGAATACCCCCTCGGCTTGCGGATCGTAACGGAACAGGGGGAAGACCCGAGCGCTCACCGCGCTCCGGGCCCGCTCCAGGGTTCGTTCCGGGGCGAAGCCGTGGCGCGCGGGACTGGGCGCGTGCACATGCAGCAGGGCCGGCCCCGAAAAGCCGAAGGCGGACGCCAGACAGGCGCAAAGGTGCTCAGGCGCGCCCATGGAGGTCTGGGCGATGCAGGCGCCCCGCTGTGCCAGGGCCAGCAGACCGAGATTGATTGTGGGGTCATCCAGCGTCGACAACGGCGCTTCCAGCCCCG
>JAUXGQ010000343.1 GCA_030621975.1 Gammaproteobacteria bacterium
GCATGCCGGGTAGGATGATAGAGGGATTGGCGGTCAATTCCAGGAGTGCGATCAAAGCGGCCAGTGGCGCCTGGAGCGCAGCGCTCATCATGGCCAGCATGCCGATGACCGCGTAAAAACCCACTGAACCGCTGCCGACGGGGAGCCATTGGGTCAGCAGGAGGCCGAGTACGGAGCCTGCGGCGCCACCGATGACAAGCGTCGGTCCGATCAATCCGCCCGGTACGCGCAGGCCGATGGAAACCGCGGTAGCGATCAGTTTGAAGGCCACGATACCCAGGACGACGGCGAGTTCCACGCGGCCGTTGAACATGGAATTCAGAGTATCGTAACCAACGCCCAGGATCTGGGGGGCCCAAAGACCCAGGAAACCCGTGACTGTCCCGGCCAGGGTGAAGGCCAGGGTGGGCGGCCATGCTGTGGTGCGCCGGGCGATTTCTTCACAGGCCATGGTGAACAGCGCGGCGAGCAGACCGATGACCAGGCCGAGTAGTGCCAGCAGGGGAAGTTCCACCAGCGAGGCTGTGCTCAGAGCGGGCACGGAGAAAGATGGATCATCTCCGTACACAGCCCGGCCGACCACGGCGCCGATAACCGCAGCCAGGATGACCGGCATGAAGCGGGTGATGCGATAGCGCACCCGGAGCACCTCGATGACGAAAACCGCACCGGCCAGCGGCGTATTGAACGCGGCTGCTATGGACGCCGCCGCGCCACAGGCGATCAGGGTGTAATCGTCGTCCGCTGAGACGCCCTGCTTCTGTGCCAGGTAACTGCCACTGGCCGCCCCCAGATGCACACCGGGGCCTTCGCGGTCCACCGAATGACCGGAGATGACCGCCGCGGCGCCGCCCATAAACTGGACCAGTGCATTCGACAGGGGCAGACGGCCGCCGCCGCGCCTGCCCAGCTGGGCCAGGACGTGGACTATACCGACCTGACGCATTGCCGCAGGCAGGAGCTGAAACAGCAGTCCCACGATCAGCCCGCCGACTACGGGCAGACTGAAACGGAGCAGGGGCGGCAGCGCTTCGTAGGTGCCTATCTGAGCGTCCGGGAGAAAGGCCGTCTGGCCGGCCTCGATCACCCAGCGGAAGCCCAGGACGACGAGCGCCGCCACCAGACCGGTGGTGGCGCCGGAGACGGTAAGGCGCAGTAGATTGGATTCAGTGGCCTGTGTCATGTCTTAGTCCGGATCGGTAGAATCATCGTTCAGTCTCCATGCTCCCGGTCGAGCCAGCGTACGACCGCGGTTTCCGGTTCGGGTTGCAGGGTCAGGTGATCGATGCCGTAACGCTCGCACAGCAGATGCCGCAGCCGCGCAAGAACCGCATCCCAATCAGCCATGTCGGCCAGGACCACATGAGCCGACAGGGCAATCCGGTTGGACGAAAGAGACCATATGTGCAGGTCGTGTATGGACACCACGGCTTCGGTCGCGGCCATGGCCTGTCCGATCTCGGGAAGGGAAACGGCGAAGGGGACACCTTCCATCAATCCATGCAGGGCTTCCCGCAGCAACCGCAGGCTCGAGAAAAGGATCAGGGCCACGATGAACAGGGACAGGATGGGATCAATGGGCGTCCAGCCGGTTACGCTGATCACGGCCCCGGAGATGATTGCCGCCACCGAGCCGAGGACATCACCCATGACGTGCAGCAGGGCGGCGCGCACATTGAGATTGCGTTCACCCCGGCTCAGCAGCCAGGCGACGCCTAGATTTATCCCGAAACCCAAGGTGGCAACCAGGGTGACCGCCTCGCCATTGACCGGGGTGGGGGCTAACAGCCGTTCAATGGCAGTGACGCTGATACTCACCACCACGACCAGCATGAAAATCGCGTTCACCAGGGCCGCGACGAACTCCACCCGGACCAGACCGAAAGAGTGCCGCTCGGAAGGGGCCTTGTTGGCCAGCCATGCCGCGAATGCGGCAATACCCAGCGCCGCCGCGTCCGTGGCCATATGGCCGGCATCGCCCAGCAACGCCAAAGACCCGGCCCACCAGCCCACCAGGGCTTCAACCACCGAATAACCGGCAGTGATGAGCAGGGCCAGCAACAGGGTTTGGCCGGTAGCGGAGGAACTTTGCTCGTGACCTGTGTGTTGGTGAGCGCTCATCGAGCTATTTCAGACGGCTCTGGCTGGTTTGCTTGCACGCGTTGTTCACAAAGATAATGGGCGCTATCCTGTGTTTGTTACCGGGGTATAAACGTTGACACCAGGTCGATTCGTAGGAGCCCGCTTGCGGGCGAACAGGCGCCGCTTCCCCCCATCTTCGCCGGCAAGCCGGCTTCCTATGGGCTGTGGTGTCCGAGATCGCCAATTGGCATTAGAATACGGCGCGAATTCAGTGAATCATGGGGTATTTAACCGCGATGCGCATCCTTTTTCATCTATTTTGCATGGTCTTGCTAAGTGGGCCCGCCTTCGCAGGCCAGTATCCGCCTGACACGGTGGCGATGAATCCGATGCAGGACTAGGAGCCTGTCCGAGAATAGAGAACCTACTGCGAGAAATCGCATTTTTCGGTTCCGTTTCGGAAATGTCCCAGGGACGGGCGTTTCCGGATGCTAACCAGTCGTGCATATGTCTGTATAATCCCCCCAATTTGCAAAACGGAGGCTAACCGATGAGGGTGCTAGACGCGATACCCAGGCGCTGGTTCAATCTGGCCGGATTTCTGGCGTGCGGCGGGTTACTGGCCTTTGCGTACTATCTGCAGTTTTTTCGAGACCTGGAACCCTGTCCCCTGTGTATCCTGCAGCGGGTAGCCTTCCTGGTGTTGGGGATGCTGTTTCTTGTGGCCGCCATCCACAACCCCGGGCGCGCAGGCAGCCGCGTCTATGGGCTGTTGATCATGCTGGCAGGGTCTGGCGGGATTGGTACCGCCGTTCGGCATCTGTGGCTGCAGAACCTCCCTCCGGATCATGTGCCTGACTGCGGCCCGGGTCTGGGGTACATGCTGGAAGTCTTTCCCCTTACGGAAACCCTGCGCATGGTGTTTACCGGCGCGGGTGAGTGCGCGGAAGTGGTTTGGTCCCTATTGGGCATCAGCGTACCGGGCTGGGCCTTGGTCTGCTTTGTGATCCTCACCGGGGTGGGCGTGGTGCGGAACTTCGCCCGGTAAAACGGGCTCCGACCATCCGATAAGAAATACCTTAGGGCGAGCTCGGACTGGGGTTGTACGTCAAGCGCTCGTCTTGCGTGACCGGCCTTTGGGGCGTGGGCTCGCCCGACGGCCGGACAAGGTCTCTATTTTATCCCTGAAGGCCTGTTTGCCCAGTACCCAGGCCTTGTTGGTGGCCGCTCTGATGGCGTCCAGGTCGGTCTGTGATATGCGGGTCCTGAACAGCATCCGATAGGCCTTTTGCCGGGCCTCGGCGTCAGGGCCCAGGTTGCGATAGACGCGGTGATTTCGGATCAGCGTATCCGTCTCGCCGTAGGCGTTGTGCCCATAGCTGGACCAGGGGTAGTCGCGAGCTCGCTTCACAATATCTGCCCGCACCGGGTTGAGCTCGATGTATCTCATGCACGTCAGCAGATATTCCCTGGCATCGATAATGGTGGCACGATAGCGTCCCTCCCAAAGCGTGCCGGTGTGATCGTAAGTGGTGTTGACATATTGCCCGTAACGCCGCCCGGTCGATTGCAGGGTCCTGGAAAGGCTCTGTGAGGTCTCGGGGGTAGCCAGCAGGTGCACATGATTGTCCATCAGCACGTAGGCATGGATCGCCAGGCCATAATGCCTGGATGCGTCTTCCAGGCATTCCACATAGTACTGGC
>JAUXGQ010000024.1 GCA_030621975.1 Gammaproteobacteria bacterium
CACGGTGTCGTAGTGGGGGAGGCCGATATTCACCCCGATCGTGTGCTCGCGATCAATCCGGGGCGTGTTTTCGGCACGCTCAGCGGGATAGAGACCAAGGACCCGACCTTCGGTCTGGACGCGGTTTGGGTGAGCCCCGATCAGCGGGATCATGCCCAGACCCTCGGATACACGGTGGTGGATGCGAGCACCGTGGTGGCGACGCACCTCAGCGAGATCCTGCAGAGTCATGGCCATGAGCTGTTGGGGCACGAGGAGGTCCAGCAGTTGCTCGATACCCTGAGCAAGAGCGCACCCAAACTGGTGGAGGATCTGGTGCCCAAGGCCTTGTCGCTGGGAGCGGTATTGAAGATCCTGCAGAACCTCCTCGGGGAACACATTCCTATTCGGGATATCCGCAGCATCGCCGAAACATTGGCGGAGCACGCCCCCCGGAGTCAAGACCCTGGCGTTTTGACGGCTGCCGTCAGGGTCGCTCTGGGACGTTCCATCCTGCACCAACTTGTTGGTTCTCAAGAAGAAATTTCAGTTGCCGTGTTAGATCCCGGATTGGAACAGATATTGCTCCAGAGTTTGCAGTCGGCGGAAGACGGCCACGCGGGGTTCGAGCCTGGACTGGCGGAGAGGTTGCAGCAGGCGCTTGCGGAAACAGCCGGTCGACAGGAGATGGCAGGCCAGGAAAGCATTTTGCTGGTGGCCGCGCCGATACGGCCTTGGATGGCCCGGTTTGTCAGGCATGGCGCCCCGGGGATGCATGTCCTGTCATACAACGAGATTCCGGATAACCGCCAGATCAAGGTGGTTGACACGGTAGGTAGATCGAACGCCGGGAACGAAACCGCTAATACGGCATGAGCATGGGTTTTCGGGGAAAAAGTAACGTGATAGCAGAAGCTGTTCCCTGTTTGAGGGAGGTCGGACACGCATGAAGATTAAGCGCTTCTTCGCCCCCGATATGCGACAGGCGATTCGTCAGGTACGTGAAGCCCTGGGATCTGACGCGGTGATCCTCTCAAACAAATCGGTCGATGGGGGCGTAGAGTTGGTCGCTGCCAAGGACTACGACGAATCCGTCTTCTACTCTCCCAGCAGCGTTTCCGGACAAACTCTGCCCCCGGTGGCATCCGATAGCCCCGATGAACCGGATCCTCTGACGCAAGTCGAGGGAAACTGGAAACCTTCCGAACAGCAACCGTCAAAGATACGCCAGGCTTCGACCGCACGGATCGAGTGGAGTCAGGATCCGGCACTGGTAGAGATGCGCCGGGAGATGCAGGCACTCCGTCGGATGATGGAAAACGGGCTGTCGGAGCTCAGCTGGCATGACCTGGGACAACGCCGCCCCCAAACCAAGGAACTTCTGCGTCGGCTCATGGATTTGGATTTGAGCCCGGATCTTTGCCAAATACTCGTCGACCGGGTTCAGGACGTTACTGACCCGGAACAGCTGTGGCGCAACGCGTTACGCTGCCTTTCGGCCGAGCTGCCGATAGCCGAAGCCGATTTGCTCGAAAACGGTGGCTTAGCGGCAGTCATTGGCCCAACCGGTGTCGGAAAGACGACCACCGTTGCCAAACTGGCCGCCCGCTTCTGTCTGCGCCACGGTAACCGGCATCTTGCGCTTATCAGCACCGATAACTTTCGCATCGGCGCTCAAGAACAACTTCACGACTATGCCAGGATACTTGATGTGCCCATGCGGGCCGCCGCGGATGCGGACCAACTGAACGCTGCACTGAAAGCCTTCTCTGACAAACGGCTCGTACTGATCGATACGGCTGGTATGAGCCAGCAGGACGCCAGCCTCGGCGAGCAGCTCAAGATGCTGGTGTCAGGGCATAAGAACGTGCACTGCTTTCTGACCCTTTCCGCTACTACACAACAGTCGTCGCTCGCTCTGGCGATCAAGGCGTTCGGCGCAGCGAGGCCGAATGCCTGCATTCTGACCAAGGTCGACGAAACAGCCTCCCTGGGCGGGGTATTTTCCGCCCTCATCCAGTCGCGGCTGCCGCTGGCCTTTTCCGCCGACGGGCAAAGGGTTCCGGAGGATCTTCACGTCGCCAGAGCACATTCACTGGTCAATCACGCCGTCACCCTGGGTCAGCGAAAGACTACCCAGTACAACGATGACTACCTTGCCATAGCTTTAGGAGGTGCGAGTGGACATGCTCATGTCTGACAGCGTGTCAGACCAAGCGGCCGGACTGCGTCGAATGGTGAACCCGCAACCGGTGCGGGTGATCGCGGTTACCGGTGGTAAAGGCGGGGTTGGCAAGACCAACGTCTCCGTAAACCTCGGGGTCGCCCTGGCTGAATCGGACAGACGCGTGATGATCCTCGATGCCGACCTGGGACTCGCCAATATTGACGTCGTGCTCGGGTTGTATCCGGAATATGACCTATCCCACGTGCTGCGTGGGGAACGTGACCTGGAGGAAGTCATCGTCACGGGGCCGTTGGGGATTAAGATAGTGCCCGCCGCATCGGGCATGCAACAGATGGCAACCCTGAGCAGGGCCGAGCACGCCGGCCTGATAAGGGCCTTCAGCGACATCGGAAACGATATCGATGTGCTTATCGTGGATACCGCAGCGGGGATTTCGGACACGGTAGTGAGTTTCAGCTGTGCGGCCCAGGAAGTGATTGTCGTGGTATGCGACGAGCCGGCATCCATCACCGATGCCTATGCATTGATCAAATTGCTCAATCGGGAACACGGCGTTTCCCGATTCCGCGTCCTGGCCAACATGGTGCGCAGTGCTCAGGAAGGGCGGGAACTCTACAACACGATGTGTCGCGTCGCGGACCGCTACCTTGACGTAATGCTCAATTACGTAGGCAGCATCCCATACGACGACGACCTGAGAAAAGCGGTGAAAGGACAGAAGTCTATTGTCCAGGCCTTTCCCCGCAGCCGCGCTTCACAGGCATTCAAGAATCTGGCGAAGAAGGCCGATAACTGGCCCGTACCGGTCGGTGTCAGCGGTCATCTTCAGTTCTTCGTCGAGCGCTTGATTCAGTATTCGAATCATAACGGGGAGATGGAAGCATGAACAATCTGGCAACCTATACTGCGGTCCAGCATCAGGGGTATGACGAGCTGGTTATGCGCCATGCAACACTGGTCAAACGAATCGCCTATCACTTACTGAACCGTCTGCCGCCAAACGTTCAGGCCGACGATCTGATCCAGGCGGGAATGATCGGTTTGCTCGAGGCGAGCAGGAACTACGATCCTGCGCAGGGTGCGAGCTTCGAGACCTATGCCGGCATCCGTATCCGCGGAGCCATGCTCGACGAAATACGGCGTAGTGACTGGACGCCTCGATCTGTGCATCGCAAGGCGCGTATGGTAGCGGATGCAATGCGGGCGATCGAGCACCGTGAGGGTCGCGACGCAAGAGATAGTGAAGTAGCGGAAGCATTGGATATCACTCTGGATGACTATCACCAGATACTGCAGGATGCGTCCGGGTGCCGGATCTTCAGCATGGAGGAACTGACGGCGGTGGGCGAAGTGCCCCCGGAGAGTATTCGCGGTTGCGATCACATAGGGCCATTCGAAGGATTTCAGCGAGACGCGTTCAGACAGGCGTTGTCAAGAGCCATCGCCAGCCTCCCGGAACGCGAGCGCCTGGTGATTTCGATGTACTACAGCGAAGAATTGAATCTACGCGAGATCGGCCAGGTGTTGGGCGTGAGCGAATCCCGGGTCTGTCAGATTCATAGTCAGGCCACGTTGCGATTGCGCTCACGGCTGGCGCAATGGTTGGCTGAAGACACGGACGAATGATACCCCAGTGCAGCGCACACAGGGAGCAACCGTCGAACTCGCGACAGCAGTTAGTCTCTGAGATTTGATATTGAATTCAGGGGGTAACCTTGGACAAGAACATGAAGATTCTGGTTGTGGACGATTTTTCCACCATGCGGCGGATTATCAAGAATCTGCTTCGCGATCTCGGCTTTACGAATACTCACGAAGCAGATGACGGGCATACGGCGCTGCCAATGCTGAAGACGGGAAACTTCGACTTTCTGGTCAGCGACTGGAATATGCCGAAGATGACCGGTCTCGATCTGCTCAAGGCGGTGCGGGCCGATGCGAGTCTGAACAAGCTTCCCGTATTGATGGTTACCGCTGAATCCAAGCGAGAACAGATCGTGGAAGCGGCCGAGGCCGGCGTAAACGGTTATGTAGTAAAACCGTTTACCGCAGGAACGCTTGAAGAAAAGATCACCAATATCTTCGCAAGAGCAGAAGCTTAACGCCATGGCAGCCAATAACAACAATGAACGAGAAACTGCGAGTATTGGTTGTTGACGATTCGGCTTTCGTTCGACGTCGGCTTATCAGGATACCTGGTCAAGCGCCGGATATAGAGGTGTTTGAACGATGGACCCCCTAAGCCTGATCGGCGTCATACTGGCCTTTGCCGCGGTCCTCGGCGGGAATGCCATGGAAGGGGGGCACCTGGCTGCCTTGGTCAATGGTCCGGCGATGGTCATAGTGCTTGGAGGCACCGCCGGCGCCGTTCTGATTCAGACCCCGCTCGCGGTATTTCTGCACGCGATCAAGATCTTGGGAAGGGTCTTTTTTCCGCCTAAGCATGAAATTGCGCCGACCATAGATAAGATCATCCAGTGGAGCCACGTTGCACGCAAGGAGGGGCTGCTGGGCCTGGAAGCCATATCTGAAGCGGAAACCGATCCATTCGTTCGAAAGGGAGTTCAACTGCTTGTTGACGGAAGCGAGCCCGATATGATCCGCAGTATTCTGGAAGTGGAGGTGGACACCAACGAACACTTCGATGTGCAGGCGGCGAAGGTATACGAGGCCATGGGGGGGTACTCTCCTACGATAGGTATCATTGGCGCGGTAATGGGTCTGATCCATGTGATGCAGAATCTTGCGGATCCGAGCAGGCTGGGGTCGGGGATTGCCACGGCATTCGTAGCCACCATTTATGGCGTTGGGCTGGCAAATCTGTTTCTGCTGCCGATGGCAAGCAAGCTCAAGGCCCTGGCGATGGGAAGAAGTCAGTTTCGTGAGATGGTGATTGAAGGAATCGTGTCGATCGCCGAAGGGGAAAATCCCAGATACATAGAAACCAAGTTACGGGGATACGTGAACTGATTCCAGGACATAAGGGTTTCCGGAGCGCTGGATAAATGGCCCGCAAGAGACGCGAAGAAGAGCATACGAACCACGAAAGGTGGCTGGTTTCCTATGCGGATTTTATCACGCTTTTGTTTGCGTTCTTCGTCGTGATGTACGCGATTTCTTCGGTGAACGAGGGCAAGTACCGGGTGCTCTCCGAAACTCTCAATCAGGCGTTCAGTGAACCGACTCGCAGTCTGGAACCCATACAGGTAGGGGACATCACCCGATCGGGTGACACAGTCATCGGCGACAAGAATGGCGTATCGATAACCGAAACGCCGGTCCCAAGAATCACGCAAGCAGCGGAAGTGACTGCGCAGGAAAAGGAGTCGCAACCACCTGCACCGGAACTTTTCGATCAGGCCGCAGCCGATGAGCTCGTCAGAGTGGCCGAAGAGATCCGGTTCTCGTTGAAGCCCTTTGTGGACAAGGGCCTGGTGGACGTGAGGCACAACCCTTACTGGGTTGAAGTGGATATGAAAAGCAGCATGCTTTTTCCGAGCGGCAGTGCCCACTTGTCCCGGGAGGCGCTACGAGCGTTGCGCGCGGTAGTAGGTATTCTCAAGCCAGTGTCCAACCCAATCCATGTAGAAGGCTACACTGACAACGTCCCGATCAGCACCCCGGTCTTCCCCTCTAATTGGGAGTTGTCCGCAGCCCGCGCGGCAAGTGTCGTACATTTTTTCAGTCGGCAGGGTGTTCGACCCGACCGGCTTGCGGCAATTGGCTACGGTGAGCACCGACCGGTCACGGGGAATGATACGGAACAAGGAAGGCACCAAAACCGCAGGGTATCCTTGATTATCATGGCCAACGGTTTATCGGACGATTCCCCTGTGCTGCGGCCGCTCGGTCGTAGCAAAAACGGCATGGTTTCGGCGGGAAACCCATGAAAATCCGCGCAGTCGCCAACCAGGAGCCTGTCTTGCGGGAAATCAGGCACAATTAATGCCTGTCGTTATACCGTCAAGGGCGGGATGTCTGAAATTTGACGCGGCCTTAAAAAAATGGGGTTAGGGTTATTGGGTAATCAGGCAAGGGCATTATTGATGAACACAGCGCTGGTGGATATAGACATAAACCCCGTCAGGCCGGTGAGTCCGCCCAACCCCGCGAAGCCGGCGGGAAAGCGAAGCGGGACCCGGAAACCGCCGGTAAAGGAGCGTACCGGGCAGGACGAATCGGGGCGAGGGCGGAAAAAGCCGCTTATCGATGATTACGCTTAATGGAAAGCACCGTGAACTTTTTATTGATTTCGTTGATCACAGTCGGCCTGGTGGCAATTACAGGCCTTCTCTACCTGGCCCTGAAACTCAGGTCTAAGAATGCCGGGCTCGTTAATGAGCTTGACCTGCTGCGGCATGATTTCAATGCGCTCTGCGCCGGGGCGGTCGGGGTGGATAAGCGCGTCCTGCGTCTGGAACAGCGCGGGCGTGATTTGCAGCAGCGGCAGGACAATATCGAGCACCGCCAAAAACCCACCCAGCGCCCCTACGACGCGGCCATTCATCTCGTGCAGAAAGGTGCTGATGCAGTGAATCTCGTGGAAGAGTTCGGCCTTACCCGCAGCGAGGCGGATCTGATCGTTATGCTGCACGGTATGCGCGAGGCTGGGTAAATACGGCCCTAACCCCGCCAAATCCGAATCCAGATTGTCTGTTCGCGTTCACGGCATGGCGTCGGTACGCCGGTGTCCATTTGTCGACTGAATCTTTTCGTTATCTGTGTCATAATGCGCCGCTAACTTTTCGGACCGGTCGGCGATCCAGCCGCCAGTCGTTTTCGCGACCAAAAATAGACGGGTGACCTGGTATGAATTTTTTCATTTCTGACGCGCTGGCGCAGGCGGATGCGGGGTCTCAGGGCGATTCCCTGATGAGCCTGCTTTTCCCCATCGGGCTGGTTGTGATCCTGTATTTTTTTATGATCAGACCCCAGGTCAAACGCCAGAAAGAACACAAAAAGCTGGTGGGCGCCCTCGCTAAAGGGGATGAAGTGGCCACGGAAGGAGGATTATTGGGCAAGATCACGGATCTAGGAGACAATTTCGCTCAGGTCGAAATTGCCGAGGGAATCGAGGTGAAGATTCGCCGGCAGGCGGTGGCGGCCATACTGCCCAAGGGTTCTCTCAAAGAGCTGTAGCTCGGGTATGAATCAATATCCGCTCTGGAAAAACCTCCTGATCGCGATCGTTGTCCTGATCAGCGCGCTTTATGCACTGCCCAATATATTTGACCAGGATCCTTCCATGGAGATTACGGGGACCCGCCGGGCCAAGGTGGAAGCGGCAACGGCGACGACCGTAAAGGATGCCCTGGACGAGGCAGGTGTCCGCTACAAGGCCGTTGAACTTGGCAAAGACAGGTTACTGATCCGGTTTCCGGATACGGAAACCCAGTTGTTGGCCAGGGACGTTCTGGCGCTGTCCCTGGGTTCGGACTACACCCTGGCCCTGACCCTGCGTGCCGACCTGCCGGGCTGGTTGATGTCCGTCGACGCGGAGCCCATGTATCTCGGCCTGGATCTGCGGGGCGGAATCTACGTCTTGATCGACGTCGATATGGACGCCGCCGTGGAAGCGGCGGTGGAGCGTTACACGGGGGACATCCGTACCCTGCTGCGCGGTGAGAAGATTCGTTACATAACGGTCTCTCGCCAGGGGACTGAAATCCTCGTCAAGTTCAGAGATGCCGGATTGCGGGACAGGGCCGAAAAGCTCATTTATGGAGAGTTTCGCGATCTGGCGCTGGAAACCAGGGACATGGAAGGCAGCTACTTCGTGGCGGCTGGTCTCAGCCCCGCGGAGCAGACGGCGGTAAAGAAGTTCGCACTGCAGCAGAATATAACCACCTTGCGCAATCGGGTAAACGCTTTGGGTGTGGCCGAACCTCTGATCCAGCAACAGGGAGATCGCCGCATCGTGGTCCAGCTGCCCGGGGCTCAGGATCCGGGTAGGTTGAAGGAGATGCTCGGTGCCACCGCGACTCTGGAATATCGATTGGCGGATACGGAGCACAGTGTGGAAGATGCGGTCGACGGCCGGGTTCCGGTGGGCTCCAAGCTCTATAGAGACCGACAGGGGCAACCGATCCTGCTGAAAAAGCGCGTGATCGTGACCGGCAATCAGATAACGGATGCGTCCTCGGGCCTGGATCAGCGATCGGGTTCGCCAGCCGTTTTCGTGAGTCTCGATGGACAGGGCGCACGGCGTATGCGCAACATTACCAATGAGAATGTGGGCAAGCCCATGGCGGTGGTGTTCATCGAAACCCGCGTCGAAACCCGAAAGGTGGACGGCAAGCTGGTGAAACGCAAGATCCCCGTCGAAGAAGTGATCAGCATCGCCAATATCCTGGAGCCCTTCGGCCGCAGATTCCAGACCACTGGCCTGGATAGCACCGAAGAGGCCCGGGACCTGGCGTTGCTCTTGCGGGCAGGTGCACTCGCCGCACCCATTGAGATCGTCGAAGAGCGCACCGTCGGACCCAGTCTGGGACAGGACAATATCGATCAGGGTTTTCGTTCCGTGGTCATCGGCATGATTCTGGTCATGCTGTTTATGGCCGTCTATTACCGGGTATTCGGGGTGGTCGCGGATATGGCTTTGGCGCTGAACCTGATCATCATCGTGGCAGTGCTTTCCATGCTGCAGGCTACGCTGACCTTGCCGGGTATCGCGGGTATCGTGCTCACGGTGGGTATGGCGGTGGATGCCAATGTGCTGATCTTCGAGCGTATCCGCGAAGAGGTACGTAACGGCAACACGCCCCAGGCCAGCATCCATGCCGGCTATCAAAAGGCCCTTTCCACCATTGTGGATGCCAATATCACCACCCTGATTGCGGCGGTGGTATTGTTCAGTTTTGGAACCGGCCCCATCAAGGGGTTTGCCGTAACCCTGTTTATCGGGATTCTCACGTCCATGTTTACCGCCATTCTGGGTACCCGCGCCGTGATCAATCTGCTGTACGGCGGAAAGCGTGTGGAAAAACTAGCCATCTGATTGTTGAAGTGTAATCCGCTATGCAGTTGTTCAATCCAAAATCAACCTTTGATTTCATGGGCAGGCGCAAAGCTGCGCTTGTTTTCTCCGTCGCACTGATCGCCATCGCGGTGGTGTCGCTGTTCGTGCGGGGTTTGAACCTCGGTATCGACTTTACGGGTGGGACCCTCATAGAGGTCGGTTATACCCAGCCCGCGGAACTCTCCAAGGTAAGGAAGGCCCTGGCAGACGCGGATTTCGCGGACGCTACTGTACAGCACTTTGGCACCAGTCGTGATGTGCTGATCCGTCTGGCGCCGAGAGAGGACATGGGCAGCGCGCAACTCAGCAGCAGCGCGTTCGAGGCGCTTAACGGGGCGGTGGCCGGACAGGTTGAACTTCGCCGCGTGGAGTTTGTGGGGCCTCAGGTGGGGGATGAGCTGACGGAAGACGGCGGTCTGGCCATGCTCTATGCCCTGCTAGGCATACTGATTTATGTGGCGCTGCGATTCGAGTACCGCTTTGCGGTAGGCTCGGTCATAGCCTTGATTCACGACGTGAGTGTGACGATCGGTATCTTTTCGTTGTTTCAGATCGAGTTCGATCTCCCAGTGCTGGCGGCGATGCTGGCCGTCATAGGCTACTCCCTGAACGATACCATCGTAGTATTCGACCGGATTCGCGAGAATTTCAGAAAGATACGCAAGGGAACGGCGATAGAGATCATCAACGTCTCGTTGAATCAGACTTTGTCGCGGACCCTGGTGACGTCCTTGACGACTTTGCTGGTGC
>JAUXGQ010000241.1 GCA_030621975.1 Gammaproteobacteria bacterium
CATGGAGCACATCGAGCAGGCCGGGGTCCATTCCGGGGATTCGGCCTGCTCCCTGCCACCCTACACCCTGTCGACGGCGGTGCAGGATCGCATGCGGGAACAGATCCGGAAAATGGCCCTGGAGCTCAGCGTCATCGGGTTGATGAATTGCCAGTTCGCCATCAAGGACGAGATGATCTACATCCTGGAAGTCAATCCCCGGGCCTCGCGCACGGTGCCTTTCGTTTCCAAGGCCACCGGTGTACCGCTGGCCAAGGTTGCGGCCCGCTGCATGGCCGGAATCAGCCTGCGCGATCAAGGCATCGGCATCGAGCCGATTGCGGACTACTATTTTGTAAAGGAATCCGTGTTTCCCTTTATCAAATTCCCGGGCGTGGATACGGTGTTGGGGCCGGAGATGAAATCCACCGGCGAGGTGATGGGGATAGGGCGAAGCTTCGGTGAGGCCTTTGCCAAGGCATTGGCGGGCGTGGGGATAGGTCTGCCCCGGGGCGGCAAGGCCCTGCTCAGCGTGCGGGATGCGGACAAGTCCAAATTGATACCGGTGGCTCAGGACCTGGCGCAGTCGGGATTCGAGCTCTACGCCACCGGCGGCACCTCGCAGGCGGTCAGGGAGGCCGGTATCCCGTGCACCCGTGTGAATAAGGTACAAGAGGGGCGCCCGCATATCGTGGACATGATCAAGAACGGGGAGTTCAGTCTCATTGTGAATACCACCGAGGGCAAACAGGCCATCGAGGATTCCGCCGCGATCCGGCGTGCCGCGTTACAGCACAAGGTGAGCTATACCACCACCATCTCCGGTGCCGAAGCCACCTGCCTCGCACTCAAGCAACTGGATGCGGTGAGCGTTAACTGTCTACAGGATTTGCATGCTTAAGAGGGCGGCAAGATGAGTAAAGTCCCGCTGACCGTAAGGGGCGCGCAAAATTTGCGTCAGGAACTGGACGAGCTTAAGACGGTTTCCCGACCAGGGGTGATCAAGGCCATCGCAGAAGCACGTTCCCATGGTGACCTCAAGGAGAACGCCGAATACCACGCGGCCCGTGAACAGCAGAGTTTCATCGAAGGGCGCATCAAGGATATCGAAGGAAAACTGTCCCACGCCCAGATCATCGATGTGACCACCTTGAATGCGGGTGGCAGGGTGGTTTTTGGTTCCACCGTCGATGTAATTGAAGAGGAAAACGGCGACGAACACACCTTCCAGATCGTGGGAGAGGACGAGGCCGATATCAAGTCGGGTCTTATCTCCATTATCTCACCCATCGCCCGCGCCCTGATTGGCAAGGCGGAAGGCGATATTGCCTCGGTGGACACCCCCGGTGGTATCCGCGAGTTCGAGATCGTCGAGGTGCGTTACGAGTAAATCCAAGAGCAGTCGCCGTTGGCTTGACCGCCACCATAGCGACGAGTATGTGAAGAAAGCGTCCCAGGAAGGTTATCGCTCGCGCGCTGCTTACAAGCTGCTTGAAATTCAACAGAAGGACCGGATATTGCAACCGGGGTTGACGGTAGTGGACCTGGGGGCTGCGCCGGGTGGCTGGTCACAGGTGGCACAGCAGCTGACAGGCACGCAAGGCCAGGTGATAGCCTTGGACATTCTCGCCATGGATCCCCTGCCCGGGGTGACGTTTATCCAGGGGGATTTCAGGGAGGGTGAAACCCTTGAACGATTGCGCGAGCTGCTGCAGAATCAGCTGGTCGATCTTGTAATTTCCGACATGGCCCCCAACGTGAGTGGGATGAAGGCGGTAGACCAGCCGCGCGCCATGTATTTATGCGATCTGGCCCTGGATCTTGCCCGAGAGGTGTTAAAGCCAGGGGGTGAGCTGGTGGTCAAGGTGTTCCAGGGCGAGGGATTCGATCAGTATCTTCGAGACCTGCGCGGCGCTTTTGCCAAGGTGACTACCCGAAAACCCAAGGCATCCAGGCCCCGCAGCCGAGAGGTGTACCTGGTGGCAAGGAACTATAATGTATAGTAATGTACAAAGTTATGACGCTCACATCCATCTCCATGGCGGGTTTCCAGAGCTCTTCACAATGCCCGTTGCACGAGGGTTAACGTTTTGAATGACATGGCAAAAAATATCGTACTCTGGGTGATCATCGCGGTCGTCCTGATGTCGGTTTTTAACAATTTCACCTCCACCCAGTCGAAGCCGTACGCGATCTCCTACTCGAAGTTCATCGACGAAGTAAAACAGGGTACGGTTAAAAGCGTAACCATCAACGGGCGTGCCATTGATGGTGAGACCACTCAGGGACAGCATTTTTCCACCTACAGTCCCGGCGATGACGGGCTGGTTAGCGATCTGCTCAACAACTCCGTAGAGATCAAGGCGGGTCCCCCCGAGAAGCCTTCGATCCTGATGCAGATACTGATTAACTGGTTCCCGCTGTTCATCCTGATCGGCCTGTGGATCTTCTTCATGCGCCAGATGCAGGGCGGCGGCAGTGGCCGGGGCGCCATGTCGTTCGGAAAGAGCCGCGCTCGCATGCTCACCGAAGATCAGGTCAAGGTGACCTTCAGCGATGTCGCCGGCGTGGATGAGGCGAAGGAAGAAGTCAGCGAGATGGTGGAGTTTCTGCGCGATCCCTCCAAGTTTCAGAAACTGGGCGGCAAGATCCCCAAGGGCGTCCTCATGGTAGGCCTGCCGGGCACCGGCAAGACCCTGCTGGCCCGGGCGATCGCGGGGGAGGCCAAGGTTCCGTTCTTTACCATTTCCGGTTCGGATTTCGTGGAGATGTTCGTGGGGGTGGGCGCCTCGCGAGTCCGCGACATGTTCGAGCAGGCCAAGAAACACGCCCCCTGCATCATCTTCATCGACGAAATCGACGCGGTAGGTCGCCACCGCGGCGCGGGTCTGGGCGGTGGTCACGATGAACGAGAACAGACGCTCAACCAGTTACTGGTCGAAATGGACGGGTTCGAAGGCAACGAAGGCGTGATCGTGATCGCTGCGACCAACCGTCCCGACGTCCTGGATCCGGCCCTGTTGCGGCCCGGGCGCTTTGACCGTCAGGTGGTGGTGCCTTTGCCCGACGTGCGGGGGCGGGAGCAGATACTCAAGGTCCACATGCGCAAGATCGCGGTCGGCGAGGGTGTGAAGGCTTCCCTGATCGCTCGCGGCACACCCGGTTTCTCCGGTGCGGATCTGGCCAATCTGGTCAATGAAGCCGCCTTGTTCGCGGCCCGCGCAAACAAGCGCGAGGTGCACATAGAGGATCTTGAAAAGGCCAAGGACAAGATCATGATGGGCGCCGAGCGCCGCTCCATGGTGATGAGCGAGAAAGAGAAGAAGCTGACCGCCTTTCATGAGGCGGGACACGCGATCGTGGGGCGATTGATGCCTTCGCATGACCCGGTATACAAGGTCAGCATCATTCCCCGCGGACGGGCGCTGGGTGTGACCATGTTCCTTCCGGAGGAAGACCGCTACAGCTTCAGCCGGGAACACCTTGAGAGTCAGATCTCCAGCCTTTTCGGCGGGCGCATCGCAGAGGAACTGGTTCTGGGCCCCCAGAGTGTCACTACCGGCGCATCCAACGACATCAAGCGTGCAACGGAGATCGCTCGCAACATGGTGACCAAGTGGGGCCTGTCGGACCGTCTCGGACCGCTCACCTACAGCGAAGAGGAGGAAGAGGTGTTTCTGGGACACTCGGTGGCCAAGCACAAAACCGTGTCGGACGAGACGACCCATGTCATCGACGAGGAGATCCGCAAACTGGTCGATCGTAATTACCAGCGCGCCACGATCATCCTGACGGACAATATGGACAATCTGAACCTGATGGCGGATGCGCTGCTCAAGTACGAGACCATCGACAGTGAACAGATCGACGAAATCATGGCGGGCAAGGTGCCCCGGCCACCCAAAGATTGGGACGATTCCGAACCCACGTCGGGAACCGGTGCCGCTGAAACGCCCACAACGGGAAAAGACAGCCCCGAAGGGACCATCGGCGGTCCGGCCAAACAGCACTGAACCTGCGAATCCGTACCCGCCAAAGGGCGCTGGACGGGGTATAGAGTCATATCGTTACCCAGGTGTTTGTACGCTACTCGCGCAGAGGCGCAGAGAAAACCAAGAGAAACTTTTTGTTACACATGCTGATCGCCATGCCTAACCGGTAGAAAACAGCGGTATGTATGAGCTGAAGAACCGCACTATTTTGACATTTGTCGAAGCAGTGCCAAATGACAGAAAGACACAACGCCCTGCTATTGCGTGATATTCTTCATTAGTCCTTAGCCCTGCGCCTCTGCGTCTCTGAGCGAGAAATGCCGTTTTTCGTATATAGGGGTAACCATGTGGTATAGAGCCCATGACCGCTGACAAGCTGTTTCCGGTAGGGGAGCAGGTGCAGACGACTTACGCAAAATGGATTGCCGTGGTAAGACCCTAGCCCGGACTTCTCACCAGGGTTCAGAATTTTGGGTCGATCTGGCAAAGCAGGTTGGAC
>JAUXGQ010000153.1 GCA_030621975.1 Gammaproteobacteria bacterium
ACTGGCCAATGTCAAAATGGCCATGAATCCCTTTGACGAGATCGCCGTGGAGGAGGCGGTGCGGATGAAAGAGGCCGGTAGGGCGACGGAGATCGTAGCCGTGTCCCTTGGTACCTCCGCCAGCCAGGAAACCATCCGCTACGCCATGGCGCTGGGCGCGGACCGCGGCATCCTGGTGCAGACAGATCAGGAACTGGAACCCCTGGCGGTGGCCAAGCTGTTGAAGGCCGTGGCGGAGCGCGAGAACCCCGATCTGGTCATTCTCGGCAAACAGGCGATCGATGACGACTGCAATCAGACAGGGCAGATGCTGGCGGCACTGCTCGACTGGCCCCAGGGGACCTTTGCGTCGAAAGTGGAACTGGGTGAGGGCGAGATGCAGGTCACCCGTGAAATCGATGGCGGCCTGGAGACGGTGAAATTGCAATTGCCGGCGGTCGTAACCACAGACCTGCGCCTCAACGAGCCCAGGTACGCAAAGCTGCCGAATATTATGAAGGCGAAGAAGAAACCGCTGGACGTGATCGATGCGGGGGAGACCGGTGTGGACCTCACTCCGCGCGTGGTGACCCTGAAGGTGAGCGAACCACCCCAGCGGGAGGCTGGTATCCGGGTGGGAAGCGTATCCGAACTGGTCGAAAAGCTGCGCAACGAAGCGAAGGTGATCTGATGACGATCCTGGTAATTGCTGAACATGACAATTCACAGCTGAAACCTTCCACGCTGACTACGGTTGCGGCTGCAGCCAAACTGGACGGGGATGTTGAACTGCTGGTGGCGGGTCATGGCTGTTCCCAGGCCGCCGACAACGCCGCGAAAGTGCAAGGCATCGGCAGGGTACTGCTGGCGGATGATGCGCATTTTGAGCACGCGCTTGCCGAGGAGCTCTCGCTGCTGGTGACCGGGTTGGCAGAGAACTACACCCACGTACTGGCACCGGCCACTACCTTCGGCAAGAATTTCATGCCGCGGGTGGCGGCGCGGCTCGATGTAGCTCAGATCTCCGATGTGGTCAGTGTGGAGTCCACCGATACCTTCGTGCGGCCGATATACGCCGGTAACGCCCTGGCGACGGTACAGAGCAAAGACCGCATCAAACTGATCACGGCAAGAAGTACGGCCTTCGACGCGGCGAGTGCCGAGGGCGGCAGTGCCAGGATAGAACCCGTCACGGCATCCGCAACCTTTGGAAGGTCTTCATTTATCGGACAGGAACTGACGGTCTCGGAACGACCCGAACTGACCAGTGCCCGGGTGGTCGTATCCGGGGGCCGGGGCATGGGGAACGGTGAGAATTTCAGCCTGATCGAGGCGGTAGCCGACAAGCTCAATGCTGCCATCGGCGCCTCCAGGGCGGCGGTGGATGCCGGATTCGTGCCCAACGATTATCAGGTTGGACAGACCGGGAAGATCGTGGCCCCGGAACTCTATATCGCCGTCGGGATATCCGGTGCGATTCAGCACCTGGCCGGAATGAAAGAGAGTAAGGTGATCGTAGCCATCAACAAGGACGAAGAGGCCCCCATCTTTCAAGTGGCCGACTACGGGCTGGTCGCGGACTTGTTCGTGGCGCTCCCGGAGCTGGCCGAGGCCTTGTAGGATCAACAGAAAACGCCAGCTTTACCGGTCAGTAATGCCGTTGGCAGGCAGCTTGGCAAACATGGACATTGGATGGTGGAGAAAATGACAGAAATAAACCTGGACGACTACATCAAGACAGAAAAGAATCTGAGCTTTCTGAAAAGAAAGGCGTTGAATGAGGATGACTTCATCGGATCGGAGGATCCCGGGGCGCCGACCTTGCTTCGAGTCGATGATATCAAACCCGGCAACTGGACGGTGATCAGGGGGCGACACATCAAACACAATGACGTGTTGCTGTACGCCTCCTGCGGCGACCGGAACAAAGCGCACCTCAGCGCAGAGTTCGCGGCGGAGTCTCCGTTCAGGGAAGTCATAGCCCATGGGATGATAGCGGTGTTCAAGCAGAGGCTGCTGGGCAGAAGGATAATGCCCGGAATGAATTTCGCACTTGCGCGTCAGAAGAAAAGCTTTACCGCGCCGGTATACGTAGAGACTTCCGTGCTGGATTTCTACGAGATCGTCGTCGATGTGGACCACGATAAGAAAACGCTGACCACCATCGGGTTGTCCGTGCTGAGCAATGACTACGACAAGATCGTCGTGAAGACCGAGAGTACCTATGTACCCTCTGCGATGTTCAGCCTAGATAAGACGCAGGTCCCGGAAGCAGAGATTATGGCTGGCGTGGCAAACGCGGATCCGGCGATGGAGACCACCTTCGTCGAACCCGGAATGCCCAACCATTTCCCCCCGGAGTACTTCAAAGAAGGGCAGTGGGCGAGGTTGACCCCGAATCTGCGGATGAATCATCTATACGCCCTGGCGGGAATCGGGCACATGACGGGGACCCTGCATCTGGCTGACGAATTGTCCGGAAATGCCGAGTTCCTGCTTTCCTGCGTGGACGACGCGTTCCGCTCGGCGGTGCTGGGGACGCTCCTGCCGGCCATGGGCTCGATATACCAGAGCGAGGAGAGCTGGTTTCTGAGGCCGCTCAAGGTGGGCAAGCTGGAATCCCGAATCACCATCGACTCGTTGCGAGACAGTTCCCGGGCGGTGAGCCTGGGGCTCAATGCCACCACCATACAGAATGCCCAACTGATCTCGTTTTCGAAAACCCGCATCTTCTTCCCGAAGCCCGTGGAGAAGACCTGACCTGGTGGGACTCGGGTTAGCCAACGTAGGCTGGGGCTTGCCCCAGCTCTGCGGCGTACCGGCATGAAAACAAAGAGCTGGGGCAAGCCCCAGCCTACTTCTGTTGGTGAAGCAAAAAGCACTCGTCGCTGCAGATCCGGGGAGGGCTTTTCTTACGTCACTCGACGATGAGCTTGCGCACCACGTCGGTCATCGAGATCACCCCGATCGGCACGTTGCGATCCTCCTTTTGCTCGGTGACGACGAGCCGGTGGATACCCATCCGCGTCATGGCGGTGACGGCATCGGAGAGCGGGGTTTCCAGGTCGCAGGTCGCGCAACCCTCGCTCATGATCTCCCTGGCAGTGATCTTGCGCGCTTCCTCCGCCGTGCGGCCCTGACGGGCGAGCACCAGGTCGGTCTGTGACACTACACCGATGGCCTGTTCGGCCTCCTGGACCACCACGGCGTGCACGTTGTTTCCGATCATGGCGCGCACCACGGATTCCACGTCGTCATCGGGTTTGCAGTGGATCAGGCCGAAGAACATCAGATCCTTGACCTTGGTACCGTCGTCGACCATGACGGGTTCGACGCTGTCCGCGGGATCGGGCGCGATACCGGGCAGCGGCACGGAACTGGGGTAGGGATGGGAACTGATGTGGAGGTCCCGCGCAGGCAGGCTCATGGGTGGGGGTGGAATCGGTTCTTTTTCGGTGGCGCCCATTCCGAAATCCTCTGCTCCGATCAATACCGACATATTGCCATGGGGGTGTTGGTTTTCATACATCAACTGATGCGCGATCGGCAGTTCTTCGTAGGAGAACGCCCTCGACAGGCAGGGGTTGAGATGGCCTTCCAGCGCCAGCTGGTTCATGGCGTAGGAATGACTGTCGTTGGCGAAGTGGGAACCCTGCACCCGTTTCTGGCGCATCCACAGGTAGCGCAGGTCGACCGTGGCGTTATAGCCCGTGGTGCCAGCGCAGATGACCACCATGCCGCCCGTGTCGCAGACGAACATGGAGGTGGGTATGGTGGATTCGCCCGGATGCTCGAACACGAGGCGCGGACTGCGTTTGTCTCCCAGCACCTCCCAGAGGGCTTTGCCGAAACCCCGCACGCCCTTCAGCCATTTGCCATAGCCCACCTGGTCCTTCCAGTGGGGAAGCATCCCCCAGTGGTCGAAATCCCGTCGGTTGATACAGCCTTTGGCGCCCAGGCTCTCGCAGTAATCGACCTTGTCGTCGCTGGAGATGACCGCTACGGAGGTGGCGCCTGCCGCCTTGCAGATCTGGATGGCCATGGAGCCCAGGCCCCCGGCACCCCCCCAGACCAGTACCACGTCGTCTTTCCTGACTTCGTGTTCCCCCCAGCCGTGCAGCATGCGATAGGCGGTGGCTCCCACCAGGACGTAGGCCGCCGCGGCCTCCCAGGTCATGTGTTTGGGTTTGGGCATGCACTGGTGTGCCTGCACCTTCGTGAACTGGGCGAAACTCCCGTAGTTGGTTTCATAACCCCAGATCCGGAAGGTCGGCGAAAACATCGGGTCATTGCCCGCCTTGACCCAGGGGCAGTCTCTGTCCCAGGTGCCGCAGTGTACGACGACCTCATCGCCCACCTTGACGTTGGTCACGTCCTTGCCGACCTTGTACACGATGCCGGAGGCGTCGCTGCCGCCGATGTGAAATTCTTCCGGCTCACCCTGCTTGTTGCGTGACTTGATGACGTTGACGGGAATGCCCAGCGCGGCCCAGACGTTGTTGTAGTTGACCCCGGCGGCCATGACGTATACCAGGACATCGTCATCGGCGATCTCGGGAACCTCGACCACCTCCTGCTGAAATGAACTCGTCGGTTCGCCGAACCGCTCCTCGCGGATCAGCCAGGCGTGCATTTTAGCGGGAATCTCTCCTATCGGCGGTACGTCACCGACATCATATAATTCCTTGGTCATTGGTGTACCTCTCTTTAAAGCAATTGTTGAAAATTACCATGGCGAGCCTGCCGAGAACATCCGCTACTCCCTCCCGCCTGCGTATACGCTCTACAATGCCAGCCAGGCGAACTGATCGGTTATAAGCCTGTGAATCTTGAATTCTCCGATGAGGATTGTGCTCCTCTGTTACCCTGTTAATCGCGCCAGCGTGCAAGAAGGCGATGCCGTAGGGCATCGTACTGTTCGAAGGGTGAGCCCTGTGCCTCTACCAGGCTGCTCAGCAGCCTTGACCTGCCCCCCAGCGTCTCGATTCCGAAGCGGCCGAACTCCTCGAGCAAGCGCTTGATGATCCACTCCGCCTGGAAGCGACCGCGAACGGAGGCGAGCAGACCTTGTGACACCAGCCAGGCGCGGTGTGCCTCTATGGCGTCCACCAGCGCCTCGATGCCGGTACCCATGGTGGCGCTCGCGGCAAGCGCGGGTACCTGCCAGTCTTCGGCGTGGGAGGGCGGCTGCAGGGTGGCGCGCAGCTCGGAGAGCGTCTTGCGTGCGGCGATGCCCACGTCTGCTTTGTTCACAACCAGCACGTGGGGTATCTCCATGATGCCGGCCTTCAGGAACTGTATGCTGTCTCCAGAGGCCGGCTGGGCGACGAAGCAGGTGGTATCGGTCAGCTTCGAGACATCGATCTCCTTCTGCCCGACACCGACCGTTTCTACGAGCACGATGTCGAATGCCGCCAACATCACCAGGCTCATGGGCCAGACTTCGGCACTCAGACCCCCGAACTCGCCACGGCAGGCCAGCGAGCGGATAAACACACTGGCGTCCAGCCCCCCGGCAAGCATGCGCAGGCGGTCTCCCAGCAGTGCGCCGCCGCTGATGGGACTCGACGGGTCGACGGCCAGTATCCCCACGCTCAGCCCGCGTTTGCGCCATACCCGGACCAGTGCGGCCGTCAGTGAGG
>JAUXGQ010000040.1 GCA_030621975.1 Gammaproteobacteria bacterium
CACCACCAGCGGGTCGTTCAGTGCGCCAAGAAAAGGCTCGATGATACTCGCCGGCCTGGCCTCGGCATCCACCAGCCAGGCTTCGAGTTCGAAGCCTCCCACATTGGGGGTTTCTCGGAATGCACCCTCGCTGAACCAGCGTTCGAGCAACGCCGTTTCGCGACGCAGACATTCCCCGAACGCCTCGAAATCGCCCGGTTCGAAATGACTGTGCGTAATCTCCTCGCCCATGGTAGCTAGCTAGCCCCCAAGCCGTTGCTTCGGGGTATTCAGCATTCCCTCTAACTCACCCAGACGTTCAGGGGTTCCCACGTCTATCCATTGGCCCTTGAACAATTCGCCGCTCACCCGACCCTCCGCCATCGTTTCCCGCAACAGTGGAGCCAGCGGAAAAGCCTCTGGTTCGCGACCCCGGAAAAGCTCTGGTGTATAGATACCGACTCCGCTGAATGTCCAGCGCACTTCGCCCTGATCCAGCACCCGGCCATCCACCAATGCAAAATCTCCCGTCGGATGGTGGGCTGGATTGGCCACCAACACCAGGTGCGCAAGTTTGTCATCGGCCAGTCTTAAACAGCCGAAATCATAGTCGGTCCATACATCCCCGTTGACGACGATGAACGGCTGAGAGCCCAGCAAGGGTAAGGCGTTGCAAATACCGCCGCCGGTCCCCAGGGCCTCGGTTTCGGGGGAATACTCTATCCTGACACCCCACCGGCTGCCATCCCCCAGCGCCTGTTCGACACGCGTGCCGAGATGGGCATGATTGATCACCAACTCTTGAATACCGGCGACGGCAAGCGCTTCGATGTGATATTCGATCAGGGGCTTTCCGGCCACCGGCAGCAGAGGTTTGGGGGTGCGGTCGGTAAGGGGGCGTAAACGCTTACCGCGGCCTGCGGCCAGGATCATCGCTTTCACTGGACAAACGGTCGCGGCTTACCCCTTCATAGCATCAAAGAATTCCTGGTTGGTTTTGGTGACCTTTAGTTTGTCGAACAGGAATTCCATGGCGGCCAGTTCGTCCATGGGGTGGAGGATCTTGCGCAGGATCCACATCTTCTGCAGCTCGTCCGGCTTCATCAGCCGTTCCTCGCGACGGGTACCGGAGCGGTTGATGTTGATGGAGGGGAAGACGCGCCTTTCGGCGATCCGCCGGTCGAGGTGGATCTCCATGTTGCCGGTGCCTTTGAACTCCTCGTAGATCACGTCATCCATGCGCGAGCCCGTATCCACGAGGGCGGTGGCCAATATGGTCAGGGAACCACCCTCTTCCACGTTTCGCGCCGCACCGAAAAATCGTTTCGGCCGGTGCAGTGCATTGGCGTCCACGCCGCCGGTGAGCACCTTGCCGGAGGACGGGATCACCGTATTATAGGCACGCGCCAAACGGGTGATGGAATCGAGCAGGATGACCACATCTTTCTTGTGCTCGACCAGACGCTTGGCCTTTTCTATCACCATCTCGGCAACCTGCACGTGCCGCGACGCCGGTTCGTCGAAGGTACTGGAGATCACCTCGCCGCGCACCGAGCGGGCCATCTCGGTGACTTCCTCGGGGCGCTCGTCGATCAGCAGGACAATCAGGATACACTCCGGGTGATTGAGGCCAATGGATTGGGCGATGTTCTGCAACATCATGGTCTTACCCGCCTTGGGCGGCGACACGATCAGACCGCGCTGCCCCTTGCCGATGGGGGAACAGAGTTCGATGGTACGCGCGGTTATGTCTTCCGTGCTTCCGTTGCCCATTTCCAGATTGAGCCGCGAATTGGGGAACAAGGGGGTAAAGTTTTCGAACAGGATCTTGTTCTTGGCATCCTCCGGCTTATCAAAGTTGATTTCGCTGACCTTGAGCAGCGCAAAATAACGTTCTCCGTCCTTGGGGGGACGAATCTTGCCGTCGATGACATCGCCGGTGCGCAAACTGAAGCGCCGGATCTGGCTCGGGGACACATAGATATCGTCCGGGCCCGCCAGGTAGGAGCTGGTTGCCGAGCGCAGAAAGCCGAAGCCGTCCTGCAGGATCTCCAATACCCCGTCTCCGTAGATATCCTCGCCTTTCTTGGCGTGTGCCTTGAGTATGGAGAAGATCACGTCCTGTTTTCGAGACCGGCTTATGCCCTCGATATTCATCGACTGGGCAATCTCCAGCAGTTCGGGAACCGGCATTTTTTTCAGTTCGGTAAGATTCATGTGTCTCTGTGTTTTGGGTGGGAAAGGGGGAAAGATGGCAAGACTGCCGTGGAACGGACTTTAGGTTTCTTCAGGGAAGCTTTGGTTGGTTTATTGGGATTTCTGGACTGGAGAGGCGCTGCGCTCGGCAGCGCTCTAATCTTATAGATTGTAGCAGGCTCCTGGCGCACGTCCAACTATCGGACGCACGACGGCCTACAGGTTGCTATCGATGAATGCCGTCAATTGGGATTTAGAAACCGCCCCTACCTTGGTCGCTTCCACTTCTCCGCCTACGAATAACATCAGCGTCGGGATACCGCGGATGCCGTAACGGGGCGGCGTGTTCGGATTCTCATCGATGTTGAGCTTGGCGATCTTGACGCGTCCGGAATACTCGCTGGCGATTTCATCGAGTACCGGCGCTATCATTTTGCAGGGGCCGCACCACTCCGCCCAGTAATCAACGAGTACCGGTTCGCCCGATTTCAAGACTTCCTTTTCGAACGAGTCATCCGTCACATGAATGATCTGTTCACTCACTTGTAGATTCTCCATATAAATTTAAGAAAACGCTGCCTGTTGGTGTTAACCCACACGCTGGCCCCCAAAGGGGGAGTGGGGTCCGGGCCAAGGGGTGGCATCCTGAAGATTGTACGCGATTAGTGTTCTAACTTCTTATTTCATCCCAATAATTCGCTTTTTTCAAGTCCAAACAACAAGAAAATTGCTGTATGCTTGTCCGCTATGACAGAAAAACACCTTAGCGACACCAGATTCGACAGCTTTAATCTCGACCAATCCATCATGCGCGGCGTAACGGAGGCGGGATTCAGCCAGTGTACACCCATCCAGGCGGAAACCCTTCCCCTCGCGCTCGACGGACGGGATGTAGCGGGCCAGGCCCAGACCGGCACCGGAAAAACCGCCGCATTTCTACTCGCCGCACTACATCATTTGCTGACCCATCCCGCATCCGAGGAGCGGCACAAAACCCAGCCACGGGCGATTATGCTCGCGCCCACCCGGGAACTGGCGGTACAGATCCACAAAGACGCCGAAGTGCTGTCCCGGCATACCGGCTTCAGGCTGGGCCTGGTGTTTGGCGGCACCGGCTATGACTCGCAGCGCAGACAACTGGAGGAAGGCGTCGACATCCTGATCGGTACCCCGGGCCGTCTGATCGACTACTTCAAGCAGCACATCTTCGACCTGCGAGCGATCCAGGTGGTGGTGCTGGACGAAGCGGACCGCATGTTCGACCTGGGATTCATCAAGGACATCCGTTTCCTGTTGCGGCGCATGCCCAAACCCGAGCAGCGGCTGGGACTGTTGTTCTCGGCAACCCTGTCTTTCCGGGTGCTCGAGCTGGCCTACGAGCATATGAACAACCCGGAGACGGTAAAGATCGAGCCGGAAAAGGTGACCGTGGATACGGTGAAGCAGGCCTGCTACATGACCGCCAACGAAGAGAAGATCCCGTTGCTCATCGGCCTGCTGCGCCATATGGATCCCCATCGCACCATCGTGTTCGTCAACACCAAACGGGCCGCCGATGCAGTGTGGGGCTTTCTGGAAGGCAACGGTCTGCACAGCGCCATACTGTCGGGAGACGTGCCGCAGATAAAGCGGCTGCAACTGCTCAAACAATTCCAGAACGGTGAACTGCCGGTTCTGGTGGCCACCGACGTCGCGGCCAGGGGACTGCATATCCCGGATGTCAGTCACATTATCAACTTTGATCTGCCGGAAGACGCGGAAGACTACGTACACCGCATCGGACGCACCGCCCGCGCCGGCGCCAGCGGCGACGCCATCAGCTTTGCCTGTGAGCGCTTTTCCTTTTCGCTGCCGGATATCGAGCGGTTCATCGGGCACAAGATTCCCATGCAACCCATCACCGGCGAACTCCTGGCCGAGGTGGATCCTGGCAGCCGCAAGTCGCCACCCAGACGCCCGCCCCGCCCCGGTGACAGCCGCAAGCCCCGGGGCGCTGGATTCAGGGGGGCCCGGGAAGGCCGCGACGCCGGCAACAAGCCCCGCAGACGCCGCAACCCCCGCAGCTAACCGGATTGACCCGACATCCCCGTCCGCGTGGCAAAACTCAAAATAACCCCCGAACACAAGTGCGGTCTGTGTACGGGCTCAAAGTGTTGCACCTACATTACGCAGGCCCTGGACACACCCCGCTCCAAGGTGGCGTTCGAGCACCTGCTGTGGCAGGTGTCCCATCGGGGGGTGGAGGCCTACAAGGATGACGGCGGCTGGTACCTGCTTGTCAACGCGCCCTGCAGCCACCTTCAACCGGACGGAGGCTGCGGCATCTACGAGCAAAGGCCCGGCATTTGCCGCGAATACGATAACGAGTATTGCGAGTATGACGCGTCCGCCGAACAGGGCTTTCTGCTCCACTTCAAGGGCTACGACGATCTGCTGAAGTACTGCCGGAAGCGTTTCAAGACCTGGGGGCGCTAGGCAGGATCTCCGAAAAATCCCGGATCGCCGGAAACTCCTCCACTGCTCTGGATGGCGCCCGGGTATCCGGCTTCAGCACCGCCAGCAACCATCGGAAGCCGCTGCGGCGCGCTGAACGCAACACCGCGAGGCTATCGTCCACGAACAGCGTCCGCTGCCTGTCATGGGGCACGACCGACTGCAGTAGGTCCCAGAATTCCGGCTTTTCCTTGGGCATGCCTAGATCGTGAGCACAAACCACCAGGTCGAAAAACCCTCCCAGGCGGGTCCGATTCAGCTTGAGGCTGAGGGCCTTCTGATGGGCGTTGGTAACCAATACCCGGGGTTTGCCCGCGGCCCGCACCGCCTCGAGGAAATCCGTCACGTGGGGGTGTACCGCAATCAGGTGATCCACTTCCTCCTTCAGCAAGGCGATATCCAACCCAAGCTCCCGACTCCAATGATCGATGCAATACCACTCCAGGGTACCCTCCGCGTCTTTGTACCGGGCCAGCAGTTCCGACTTGGCGCTGGTCAGGCTGATTCCGTTGCTTTGCGCGTACCGCAATGGCACGTGCTCCAACCAGAAGTGGTTGTCGAAGTGCAGATCCAGGAGGGTGCCGTCCATGTCCAGGAAGACGGTGTCGATTTCGTTCCAGTCGATCATAGGTTAAAGTAATTCCAAGTCACGGGCAGAAACCCTTAAAATCATGCCATGCCATTGAAAACAGGCTTTTTTTGCATTGCACTGGTGCTGGCGCTGCCGCTTCGGGCGGAGGAACCCGCCTTTCCCGATGACAACCTGGAGGAACGCATCGCGAAAGTCAATGAGGGACGGCTTGAATTCCTGCCGCTCCCCCCTGCCCCGGGGGCACATCACCACTACAACGAGATCAGCGTCTCCGAGCAGAGTCTGGGGGACGGCTGGGTCGGGCTCAGGCAATGTCACAGCCATCTGGACCCGGTCGGCGCCACGCAGATAGTCTACAACCCGGACCGCATCCGTGCGCTGGCGGTGCTGTCCTCGAAGAATCTGGACGCCAGCTGGGTCGAGGGGCCAAGCGTACAACTGCGTGGGATCGCCGACGACGCGGAAATATGCATTCAGGCGGAGAGCCGGGCCCTGCAAAGACTGACCGACAGCCGGTTTCGGCTGCGCAATGGACCCTACATGCGGCGCTTTCTGGATGGCTACTATCCGTTGCGGGTGACCCTGAACATTCGTTATCCTCGTGGATTGCTGGAACTGACCGGCTATTCGCCAGCCCCTCAACCCGGACTCGAGATCGATCGAAAAGCCGGCAATATCCGCCTGGAGGGTTGGTTCGAGGGCAGGTTGTTCACTCAATTCGATTTCCACCGCCGGGTTAGCAACCCGCATATCCCACCAGGCGGACCGAAAGAGCAGAGTAAAGTGCGTTGAAACAATCTCTTACATTAGAACAAAGTCCCAAAACTCCGGACCCTGGTGAGATATGCGGGTTGGGTAATTATCCATGCCAGACAAACCCCGCATCCTGAACCAGGAACTCATCGCCCGCACCCGACTCTTTCGGGTGGAGCAGGTGGACCTGGCATTCTCCAACGGCATCCGGCGCCGATACGAACGTGTACTGGGCGGCGACAGCGGTTCGGTCCTGATCGTCCCCATGCTGGACGCGGAGACGGTGCTGCTGATACGCGAGTACGCGGTGGGCACCCATACCTACGAGCTCGGACTTCCGAAGGGCCGGGTCGAAGCGAACGAGGATCCGCTGGCGGCTGCCAATCGGGAAATCCGGGAAGAGGTCGGCTATGGCGCCCACCGGCTGAGGCTGATCAAAGACCTCACCATCGCCCCCGGATACGTGGGACACAGCACCCACATCGTCCTGGCGCAAGATCTGTATCCCGACAAACAGGAGGGCGATGAGCCCGAGCCCATCGAGGTGCTGCCCTGGAAACTCACACGCCTCAATGAACTGGTCATGCGGGACGACGTAACCGAGGCCCGTTCCATCGCCGCCCTGTACCTGATCCGAGACGAACTATGGCCCGCACACAGATCTTGACCCCCACAAGGCTTCATTCAGCTTGTTTTGCAGCGTTCACGGCTGTAACCAGGCTGCTGACGGTCGGGATTTGGGGGTTGCTGCTTGCCGCGGGCAGCGTGCTTGCCGCCGCGCCGGCCGAGACCGATGTCTACGGTTTCGACGACTTCCCCCTGAAAGAGCCGTTGGAGTACCCGGACTGGTTCAAGAAGAGCTTCCTGGATCTGCAGGAGGATCTGGAGGAGGTCACCGCAAAAGGCAAGACAAGCCTGATCGTCTATTTCGGGCAGAAGCGCTGCGCCTATTGCCGCATGCTGATGGAGGTCAATTTCGGGCTGACCGACATCGTTACCTATACGCGGCGCAACTTCGACATCGTACCCATCGACATCTGGGGCATCGACGAGGTCACGGATGTCCGCGGCGAGGTACTGACCGAACGGGAGTTTGCCCTGCGGGAAAAAACCAACTTCACCCCGTCCCTGATCTTCTACGATCAGGATGGCAGGATCGCCCTGCGGCTGCGGGGGTATTATCCCCCCTACACCTTTCGCGCGGCCCTGGAATACGTGGTCGATGGATTTTACAGGACGGAATCTTTCAGCGACTATCTGGAGCGTGGCGATTCCACCCAAACCTTCGAACCGGGCGACCTGAACGAGGAGGATTTCTTCACCGAACCACCCTACATGCTGGACCGCAGCCGCCTGCCCGGGGAACGCCCGCTGGTGGTGTTCTTCGAACAGGGCGAATGCCATGCCTGCGATGTGCTGCACACCCAACCCTTGCGGGAGCCAGCCATTTCCAGACTGTTTCAACGCCTCGACAACGTCCAGCTCGATATGTGGTCCGATACCCCGGTGATCACCCCGGACGGCCGGCGCACCACCGCCAGACAATGGGCCAAGGACCTGGGACTCTTTTATGCGCCTGCCATCGTTTTCTTCGATGCAAAAGGCGAAGAGATCATCCGTGTCGATTCGGTGGTGCGCTTCTTCCGCCTGCGCAATGTATTGAATTACATCACCAGCAAGGGTTATCTTACGGATCCCAATTATCAGCGCTGGCGTGTCACCAGCGGGTTATAATCGCCGATATTCTGAAGTCAGGAAGCAATATGCCTTTGTACTGGAAAAACTTGGTGGGGACGATGTTATTGGTGTCGATCCTGTCCGCCTGTTCCGCCACTCGGGAAATGACCACCCCCGAAGAACCCGCCCAGAAGACCGAAACACCGGTCGCGGAGGCGCCTGCCGAAAAAGCCGTCGCCGCCGAACCCGCACCGACGATTCCCGAGGAGCGCGTCTTCAAAGTGAACGGAGAGGCCTCACTGGTTGAAATCCGTGTGTATCGCGAAGGCAGGCTGGCCCGTTTGGGCCATAATCACATCATCTCCAGCAAAGACCTGCAGGGGACCGTAATACTCGCCCGGAATATTCGTAACTCCAGCCTCGACCTGCAGCTTCCCGTCGCCACCCTGATCGTCGACGACTCTGCCCTGCGCCAGGAGGCCGGAAAGGACTTCAATACTACCGTCGACGAATCCGATATCGAGGGCACGCGCACGAATATGCTGGGCGAAAAGGTACTGGATGCTAAGCACTTTCCAAAGATCCGCGTGCAGGCAAAGGTAACCGGAGGCAAGCTCCCGGTCCTGGAGCTGGACGCCAGCCTGCGGATACTCGGGATCAGCAACTCCCTGAAAATTCCGGCGAAGGTCGAGGTGCGCGGGGACCAGCTCACCGCAAGCGGCATCTTCGAGGTGCATCAAAGCAAGTTCGGCATGCAGCCTTTCAGCACCCTGGTGGGCGCTCTGAAGGTGAAAGACAAACTGACCATCCGGTTCCGCATCGTCGCCCGCGAGACCCCATCCCGATAGCTGTAGGAGCCCGCTTGCGGGCGAATCGGTGCCGTGGAGACGGCCATGTTCGCCCGCAAGCGGGCTCCTACGGAATAAACTGCGAAGGCTGGGGCTTGCCCCAGCTCTTTGTTTCACCATTCACCACGCAGCGCCGCTGGG
>JAUXGQ010000147.1 GCA_030621975.1 Gammaproteobacteria bacterium
CGGGGGCTTGGCCGGCTGGGTGTTCACACTGGTTACCTCCAGCCCCGTCCGATACATGCCCACGAGTCTCTGTATACCCGTCTTGATGGTGGCGGCAATGGAGCTTCGTCCCTCGGTCATGATGTAGTCAAGATCGTTCTGGCCGATGGTCTCACGAACCACGGTTGCGGTGGCATCCGTGAGGGTCTTTTCCGGGCTCTGATCCTGAAACAGGTAGTCCGCCGCATCCTGGATGCGTGACTGCACGGTGAGTTCGATATCGACGATGTTCTCGTCCCGGGTCAGCATCTGGGCCTTGTGCCGGAACGACGAGATCTGGTCCACGTTGACCTTGACCACGTCTTCGATCGGATAAGGGAAGTGCCAATGCGGACCGGGCCCGGTCACCTCCTGATAGGCCCCGAAGCGCATGACGACGCCTCGTTCGGCCGGCTCGACGATGTAGATACCGGATGCCAGCCACACCAGAAACACGATACCGACAATCAAGCCGATGCCTACCGACCGGCCCGGCGAGCCGCCGGCTCCGCCTCCGCCCGAAGACTTGCCGCCCCCAAACAGACCGCCCAGCTTCTCCTGCAGCTTGCGTACTACTTCGTCCAGTTCCGGTGGCCCCTGCCCTCCACCTTTGCCACTCCAGGGATCTTTGTTACCGCCACCCGGTTCGTTCCAGGCCATGAAATACTCCAGTATAAGTCTCTTGTGTTTAGATACTGCCAACCTGGGGGGACCGGATTCCGAGGTGCCCCCCCATGGGACAGGACCAAGTGTAAAGATGAAAGACAGAATCCATTGGAATCAGTTCGGCGATTCTAGGTGGGTTAAAGGATCGCCGCAAGTGATTATCCCTTTTTTTCTACGCCGACAAGGCATCCGACCAAATTTTCCACAGCAGCGGCGCCGCAATCACGCAATCAAGCGCCGGGTCAAACCCTGTTCCCTATGCACCAGTCGATCGAATTCGAGTCGGGACAGTTCCACCTCCATTTCCCATCCGCCCGCGGCTGTCAGCGTTTCCGACAATACCCTGCCGACCTCGAACAGCCGCGCCCGCAGCCGGCCCTCGGAGGGTTCCAACCGGACTACCCGGCGCACCTGCTCCTGGTGAAAAAAGTCCGCCAGGGACTCACGCAGGAGATCCATACCCGCGCCGGTGCGCGCGGAAACCCAGATGCGTCTGATCGACCCGTCCTCGGACCTTTCCACTCGCGGTTGCGCGTCGTCGAGCAGATCGATCTTGTTGTAGACCTCTATCTGGGGAATCTCATGAGCACCGATCTGATGCAGTACGTCATTGACCTCGGCAATATGCGCTTCGCGCCGGGTTCCGGCCGCGTCGATCACGTGTAACAGCAGACTGGCCGAACTGGTCTCCTCCAGGGTAGATCGAAAGGCCGCTACCAGTTCATGGGGCAGATGGTTGATAAAACCCACGGTGTCGGCCAGTACGGCAGCACCCCGATCGGGCAATTCCAGCCGCCGCATGGTGGGATCGAGGGTCGCGAACAACTGGTCTTTCGCATAAACGTCCGCCTGGGTAAGCCGGTTGAACAGGGTGGATTTTCCGGTATTGGTATAACCCACCAGCGAAACCGTGGAGATCAGCGCCTTGTCTCGCGCTTTGCGGCCCTGACCCCGTTGCACCGAGACCCGCCCCAGACGCTTTTTCAGCTGCGTGATGCGGTTGCCGATCAGCCGGCGGTCCGTTTCCAGCTGGGTTTCACCCGGACCTCGCAATCCGATACCGCCTTTCTGGCGCTCGAGGTGGGTCCAGCCGCGAACCAGCCTCGTAAAGAGGTGTCTGAGCTGCGCCAGTTCCACTTGCAGTTTGCCTTCGAACGAACGCGCGCGCTGGGCGAAGATGTCCAGAATCAGGCCCGTGCGATCCACCACGCGACATCGGAATTCCCGCTCCAGATTTCGCTCCTGACTGGGTGTCAGGGTATGGTTGAAGATCACCAGCTCGGCCTCGCCAGCGGAAATCTCGGCCTTTGCCTCTTCGACCTTGCCTTTGCCTATGAAGAAGCGCGGATCGGGAGTCCTTCGATACCCCCGGATAAGCGCCACCGGCTGAGCGCCCGCGGAGTGAGCCAACATCCGGAATTCTTCGAGTTCGTTGCTTTCGCCAACGGCACCCTCGTCGACGTGCACCAGCACGGTCCGTTCGCCGCTTCGGGGACGCTCAAACATGCCAAAGGCCGCCCGCTGTCCGGGGTTCGGCCCCGAACGCATGCCAAACAACGCTAACGACGGTCAAATCCGCACCGTCCCCGCCACTCCCGATCCAAAGCGGCCGAAACGCATGGGGACGAGAAAAGAGTGATGTCCCTCGCGCAGATAGCGAGATGGGTCAGTAATTTCCAGAAGTTTCCGCCTGGCCGCCCTTTTCCGCCTGGCCGCCCTTTTCCGGCGGCACCGTAATCTTTACGTTCCGCGCCGGCACGACGGTGGAAATGGCGTGCTTATAAACCATCTGGCTCACTGAATTCTTCAGTAAAACAACAAACTGGTCGAAAGACTCGATCTGGCCCTGGAGTTTGATCCCGTTTACCAGAAAAATCGATACGGGTATCCGCTCCTTTCGCAGCGCATTGAGGAAAGGGTCTTGTAGGCTCTGCCCTTTTGACATCTCAGTTCTCCTTGTTGTAATTCGGTAATCTGGTGTCTATTGACACCCTTTCCAAAACCAGGGTGCCGCCTGAATGACTGTTCTCATCTTAGCAGGATACATCCTTACATTATCGTCCGCTCGGCAATATAACTCTAAATTCTAGCATATGCTAATCTAACCAGACCCTATTCTGGACAATTTGAGGGTTTTGCCAATGATTTTCAAGGCCTGCCCCCCTGGATCTCCCCCCTCTTCGTCCAGCCAATGCACCTCTTTATCCGCACGCAGCCAGGTCAACTGACGTTTTGCCAGTTGCCGGGTAGCGATAACGCCCCGATCGATCATCTCCCCCCGACTGTACGCCCCCGCCAGATACCCGAATACCTGGCGATAACCGACCGCACGCATGGACGGCAGTTGCGGGGACAGGTCATAGCGAACCACCAATGCCTGAACCTCCCGCTCCAACCCCTGCTCCAGCATGCTTAGAAAACGGCTTTCTATCCGTTGGTGCAAGACCGAGCGCCGGCTCGGCGCCCGGGCGAGCTTCAGCACCGAATACTGGAGCTGTGGGGTGTTGTCGCGGGTCTGCAGCTGCGATAGCGTCTTGCCGCTCAACTCGAAGACCTCCAGCGCCCGTTGAATGCGCTGGGGATCGTTGGGATGAATGCGGGCGGCGGCCTCCGGATCGATCGCCGCCAGGCGTTGGTGCAGGGCGCTCCAGCCGCGGGCTGCGGCCTCCGCCTCCAGCCGGGCACGTACCAGGCGATCCGCCGAGGGCAGTTCCGACAGACCATACTGAAGCGCTTTGAAATACATCATGGTGCCACCCACCAGCAGCGGGACATGCCCCGCCTGGACGATCTCAGCCATGGCGGCCAGGGCATCCTCTCGAAAACGCGCGGCGGAATAGGCTTCGTTGGGATCACAGATGTCGATAAGCCGGTGCGGGGCCCGGGCCAGGATTTCCGCCGTGGGCTTGGCGGTTCCGATATCCATGCCCCGGTAAACCAGGGCCGAGTCTACGCTGACGATCTCACAGGGCAGTTTTTCGACCAGGGTTACCGCCAGCTCTGTCTTACCGGATGCAGTCGGCCCCATGAGGAAAATCGCGGGGGGAAAACGGGATTTGGAGTTCTGCATGGCTGGAAAATTATCATCTTCCCCGCAAAAAGAGTTTGTCCAGTTCCGAGAGGCCGAGCCTCACCCAGGTCGGTCGCCCGTGGTTGCATTGCCCGCTGCGTTCCGTATCCTCCATATCCCGCAGCAGCCCATTCATCTCGTCCGGGCTCAATCGCCGGTTCGCGCGTACCGAAGCATGGCAGGCCATGGTCCCCAGCACCTCATTGATCGCCTGACCGATACGTTCCGTGCTCCCCAGGACCACCAGATCGGACAGGAGGTCCCGCAGCAGCTTTTCGGCATCGACCCCCTGGAGAATTGCCGGAACGGCGCGCACCACGAGTTTCTCCGCATCCAGACGCCCGACCTCCATGCCCAGCTGCAGAAACAGCTCCCGCTGATCTTCCGCCAGATCCGCCTCCCGGCGGCTGACCGATACGGAAACGGGAAGCAACAGAGGCTGGCTGACGATGCCCTTGCCGGCTCTCGCCTGCTTGAACCGCTCGTAGGTAATACGCTCGTGGGCGGCATGCATGTCCACCAGTATCAGTCCATCGGGGACCTGGGATAAGATGTAGATGCCGTGCAACTGGGCCAGTGCAAAACCCAAGGGGGGTATGTCCTCCCCGGGGGCCGGATCACCCCGGGGCGAAGGGGGTACCTGGGCCTGCAAGGCGGCTCGGTAACCACTAGCGCCTTCCCTGATCCCCAAGGGCACGGGTTGCTGACCGTACCCCCCACCACCGATCGCCGCGGCGGAGGTGCCGGCACCCGACCCGACCGGGGGAGATGGAGACGGTCTGTTGTGCTGATTTCGCGGGGCTTCAGGCTCGCCCGGACGTTCCTCGGCCAAGGTCCGATGCAGGCCGCGGAACAGGAAGTCATGGACCAGGCGACTCTCGCGGAATCTCACCTCGCGTTTCATGGGATGCACGTTCACATCCACCATTGCCGGATCGAGTTCCAGATAGAGCACGTAGGCCGGTTGTCGGCCATGGTAGAGTACGTCCTGGTAGGCTTGGCGCACCGCATGGGCTACCAGTTTATCCCGCACAACCCGACCATTGACGAAAAAATACTGCATGTCGGATTGGCTGCGGGAAAACACCGGTCTCGCCACCCATCCGAAAAGCCGGAGGCCGGCCGCCTCGTATTCCAGGTAAAGGGCGTTTTCCACGAACGCCGGCCCCAGCAGATCCGCGATTCGGCGTTCCTTTGACCGCTGACTGTCCGCGGGCGCCAGCGCCCATATCTCCCGGCGATTGTGGCGCAGTTTGAACCCCCGATCGAAACGGGCCAGCGCCAACCGCCTGACCACGGCTTCCACATGACTGAATTCGGTCTTTTCGGTGCGCAGGAATTTGCGCCGGGCCGGGGTGTTATAGAAGAGGTCCCGGACCTCCACGCTGGTTCCGCGCGGGTGTGCGAGGGGTTTCGGCGGCCCCGATTCACCCCCAGGCTCCAGACACCAGCCGTTTTTCGATTCCGCGGTGCGGGATGACAGCCGCAGGCGGGCAACGGAACCGATACTCGGCAAGGCCTCGCCCCGAAAGCCCAGACTCAGGACCCTCTCCAAGTCCTCCAGGCTGCTTACCTTACTGGTTGCATGACGCGAAAGCGCCAACGCAAGGTCCTGCTGATGGATCCCAAGCCCGTTGTCCCTCACCCGGATCAGCCTGACGCCCCCCTGCTCCAGTTCAACCTCAACCTGGGTCGCACTGGCATCGAGACTATTCTCCACCAGTTCCTTGACCACCGAGGCCGGCCTTTCCACCACTTCACCGGCGGCAATCTGATTTACGAGCTGTGAGGCTAGGGGATGTATGCGATGCAATTTTAGAATCCGGCAAAAACTGACAGGACCCTATTGTGCCACCGGTTCACGGGAGAATAAATCGGCTGTGGTGTGCGGGCGGGGTCATCACTGCGTGACGCTCGGGCAACCACCACCCGTAGGAGCCCGCTTGCGGGCGA
>JAUXGQ010000524.1 GCA_030621975.1 Gammaproteobacteria bacterium
CAGGATGAATCGGGCTTTTTCGTCGGGTAGACATAATTGCCTTCGCTCCTTAATGTCGGTTTCGCCTGGTTGTACGAGGCGGCAATTTTCTGACCCTTTGCGCTCTGTTAAATCCCGGCGATCAATTGTCAAATCTTCGCAGCGTCTGATGGCTTGTCCGCGCCCCAATTGCGCGCCGCCTGCGTCGCCAGCCGGCAGGTGCTCGTCAGCGCATCCAGCCGCCCGCCTGGCACCGCGTGTACAATACGGTCGGACTGTGTCCATCCGAGCACATCCAGGAGCGCCTCATCGACCACCAGGATCAGGTATCACGATGAAACAACACCTCGTTTTCCCGCGCCGTACGACAGCCGTCCTTGTCGGCCTGCTATTGACGCTCGTGGTATCCCAGGCGTCGAGGGAAGTCTTTTCATGTTAGAAATACCGCCCTCGCTTCAGGCTCATTTTGGACAAGGCTTATTGTTGTGAATTTGCTGAAGAAAGGTTATCGTTGCGCGAAGTGCTCAGCAATCCAGTAAGCCGATTCCCAGGCACGTTCACGTACAACACACAAACACCGGATTTTACAAGAGGAATAACCTGATGGAAAGATTAATACATGCGGCTGCCTGCGTGGCACTGGCCTCGACGCTCGGGTTCTCCGGCGCTGCGGGAGCTGGCGGCGGTTTTATAGGGTTTGGCGGGTCGATCGGACCGGACTACGAGGGTAGTGATGACTACGAGGGATTCCCGGCGCTGTTCGGCAACTGGACCTTTGATAACGGCATGTTCGTAGGCCTCAGCGGCACCGCGGAGGCGGCGAAAACCGCGCGGCTCAAGGGCAACCTGGTCCCCAGCGACCTGAGTGAACGCTGGCAGGCGGGTCCGGTGGTTCAGTACCGGCGTGGGCGCAAAGGTGTGGACAACAACCGCGTCGATGACATGGAGAATATCGAGCACACCAGCGAGGCGGGTGGGTTCGTCAGCTACTTGATGGACCGCTGGAAGTTCAACCTGGCCGGGGTGGGGGACCTCGGGGATGTCCATAACGGCGCCGTGGTGGATCTGAAGGTTACCTACGCATTGCCCATAAACGGCATCTGGGCCTTTACCTTTGGCGCCAGCGGCTCCTACGCTTCGGGTAACTACATGGATACCTACTTCGGGGTGAGCAGGGAAGACTCACTGCGCAGCGGACTCGATCAATACGGAACGGACGGGGGCATGAAGGACTGGGGTCTCTCGGCTTCGGCGCACTACACGCCCTGGAAGCACTGGGGCATCCTGGCCAGTGCCAACTACTTCCGTCTCGTAGGGGACGCGGATGACGACAGTCCGGTAGTCGACGAGGGCAGCGAGAACCAGTTCATGGGCGCGCTGGCCGCAACCTACAAGTTCTGAGAGGGCGTCTAAACCAAGCTTCTCGCCGTAGGAGTCCGCAAGCGGGCTCCTACGCTTCTACCCTACCCATAGAATTTCGAATTCCCGGCCCGACAGCCCGCTACTCCCCGTGCAGGGTAACCACCAGCTTCCGGGGCTGCGGACGGTCCTGATATTCCCCGCCACGTGCACTGGCCGATCACAAGCAGGAGGGTTGAGAATAGAAGGAGTAATACCGAATGAAACAGAGTCAGCGGAAAATAACAGGCGCATTAGCAGCATTGTGCTGTTCGATAGTCGCACAGTCGGTCATGGCAGTTTCAGGGACATCCGTAGAGGTGCCAGCGTCTGCGGAAGCGGGCGATCAGGGAGATGACGCAGTACCCGGATGCCATGCGCCGGGGCGTGAAAGTGAGTCTGTCGGCCGACATACCCAGTGCGCCCGTTGAACTCATCGGGCCGCTATTCCACATCGAAACCGCCATCACGTTGCAAGACCCGCTCAACGCGGATTTGAAGCCCTTCCCGCCCGAAAAAAGCCTTATCCTGGAGCAGGCCATCAAGGGTGTGACCATCTTCCCGGCCTGGCAAATGCGCATGGAAGACAAGATCGGTACGCTTGGAGTCGGCAAATACGCGGATCTGGTCATACTCGAAAAGACCCTGTTCGACGTTGCCCCGCGTGATATCGCCGACGTGAAAGTGATGGGCACCATGATGGGCGGTAATTTCACCTACCGTGATGGCATTTAAACTACCTGACAGGAAACTGCTAATGCTCCAGTTTACACAAAACAACCTGCGCGCCTCATGTTCTCTTGGTGCCTTGACCCTCGGTGCCGTTCTGGTGCTGTCAGTATCCAGCGTTCCTGCTATAGCCGCGGATAAATATTCATCCGCCGCCGAACTCGGCCTGATGGAGGGGTTTCCCCCTCCGGCGGACAAGCAGGTCAATCGCTCCAACGCACTGTTCGCTACGCCCTTCAACCGTTGGTCCTACCAGCATATGCGGGAGTTCTATCCCAGTGCCGGTATCCCGGCGGCGGACAAGGCGTCCAAGCTGAAGTTTTCGATAGACAAGGGGATTGACGGCCTGAAATTCAATGCGCCGGATATTGAAGGCGAAGAAACCGGCGCCTACGTCCTTGGCAAGAAGATGGTCGATATGCCCACGTGGTTCAGGGAGACCTACAAGGACGCGATTGTAGTGATCAAGGGCGATGAGATCGTCTATGAGAAG
>JAUXGQ010000476.1 GCA_030621975.1 Gammaproteobacteria bacterium
GTCTCGACCAGTCGGCCGGTTTCCTGAATCTCGGCGCGCCGAGCACGCCGGTACTGTGGCAGTTCAGGCATTGCTGGGTAAAAACCCAGCGCCCCAGACCAAGGTTATAGCTTCGGACATCCCGGTCGGCCGCCCGGGTTCCGGAATCGGCAAACGATTGGGTGCCAACCAGCGCCCCGAGTAGCATCAAGAACTTCAGACGCACGGATTTACTCCGGTTGATATGTTATTCGTTTTCAACGAATTAACGGTCGATTCTAACATATTTCGTAATAGTGCTAAATGTCTGCCGCGCGAGGGAACCGCGAGCGTTGCGAAACACCCTTTTGTCCGGGACAATGAATATCGTTGAGGTTAAAGGATTTTTTGGATGCGACGATACCTGGTTCAGGCAAGGGAAACCCTGAATATGTATCAAGCTCTCTACCAGTTGAAGGCGGATCCTTTTCGCCTCAGCCCCGATCACGCATTCTGCTTCCGCTATCCCAGTTTCACTAAAGCCAAGGCGTATATGCGCTACGCTTTAAACGCCGCGGAAGGCTTTGTAATGGTCACCGGCCGACCCGGTATGGGCAAAACAACCCTGATCAGCGATCTGTTGTCAGACCTTGCCAATGCCGATGACTACCTGACCGGCATGCTTGTCAATACGCAACTGGAAGCCACCGCCCTGCTGCGTATGGTGGCCTACGAATTCGGATTACAGGTTCAGGATCAGGACAAAGCCACCGTCCTGCGCAATCTAAACCAGTTTTTCATTCAGGTAAGCCAGTCGAAACGCCGGCCCCTTCTGGTCGTGGACGAAGCTCAGAACCTCCAGCTGGAGGCTTTGGAGGAACTGCGTTTATTGACGAATCTTCAGTTCGAGGGCAGGCCCCTGCTGCAGATATTTCTGGTCGGCCAGGAAGAGCTCCGCGACAAGCTTCAGGACGTCCGGCTGGAACAGCTTCGCCAAAGGATTACCGCTGCCTGCCACCTTGATCCCCTGACCGTGGAACAGACGACCGCGTATATCCTCCATCGCCTGCGGGTGGTGGGATGGACGGGAGTTCCGAAGGTCACGGTTGCGACCTTCCAGATCATCCAGCAAATCAGCCAGGGGATACCCAGGCGCATCAACCAGTTCTGCAGCCGCCTGTTGCTGCACGGTGCGTTGGAGGAAAAGCTTGAGCTTACTCCCGAAGACGCCAAACTCGTGGTCAGGGAGCTTGATGAGGAACATCTCAGTCCGGTGGCACCGAACCATGATCTCCTTTCAGGCGTGTCGACTCCGAACTCGGAATCGGGAGATTCTGAATCATCCGTTGCCGACGAATCTCTATTGAAAACAGCCGAAGCACTGCTCCGGCAGCAGGAGGAAACAGTTAAAAAGCCCGCGCCGGCCGCTGCGAGGACCGCTACTGCCGGTGCCCAGGACATCCGCAAGCCAGATAACCCCAGGCCTGTGGTCCCCATCCTGGAGGAACCACAGGTCATCGAGCCCAAGGCGGCGCGTTCAAGGCGGAAGGCCAAAGACAAGGCCGAAAATCCTGCCGACGACCAGCTCTCCACTCCTTCGAAATGGCCGATATTCGCTTACACGATGGTCATCGTGCTGGCCATGGCCATCCCGTTTTTCACCGTGCCGAACCACTACCTGGAGAAATGGTTTCCGGACAGGATATGGGCCATGCTGAACACCCTGCCTTTTGCCAAGGCCGACGTCGAACCGCGGTCACGCAACCCGGCCGACAAGCCCGAACCCCGCGTCAGGCAGCCAGGAGCCAACTCGGATCCAGGCGCGTCCGCGCGCCGGGAGTTCCGCTCCAACCCTGGCCCTTTCAACGCGAGTATTCAGAAACCCGCACCGGGCCCCGTGCCAACGGCAATAGCAAACGACTTGCCGTTGCCGCGCACGCACACCAGGAAGACTGCGCAGCCCGTGACGGTGGAACACGGCGAACCGCAGCCGCATCCGGTAAAGGTCGTTGCCGATCGAAGAACAGACTATGCCACGCACAAGCCCTCGCAGCAGCAACCTGCCGGGCCAGAGACTACGCGGACCGCATCCGATCCCGCGCCGGCGCTGGCGCCCGAAAACCCGCCCTCGACAGACAGGGACATCGAGACCAAATCGCAGCCTCAGGATAGGGTGACCGCGAAGCCACAGCCGGCGCAGTTAGCCGCCGTCGCAAAGCCAAAGGAACCGGGGGTCCAGGGCAGTCCCCCGGGCGACGATGCCTCCCCGACAGCGGACCGGTCGGGTGCACCCGATCCCAGGCCGTTGATGGTGAGAGAAGTATCCTTTGGATTCGACAGTACCGAGATAAGACCCCAGGACCGCAGCCTGCTGAACGCGGTGGCGACCAGCATGAAGGCATCGAATCAGTGGATGGCGCACATCGTCGGGTACACCGACAGCGTGGGATCGAAAAAATACAACCAACATCTTTCTCAGCTCAGGGCGAACGTCGTCGCCGCCTATCTGAGCAGACAGGGGATTTCGTATAACCGCTTGCGCATCGAAGGTCGGGGATCCTTCGAGCACTTGCCTTATGAGGATAACGAGACCCCTGCCCAACCCTCCGCGCGTCTGGTTCGGATCGTGCTCGAACCAGCGAACTAGCTCGGATTTTTCACCACAGAGAACACAGAGGGCACAGAGCTGTTTGAATTAAAGAGGGTTTCTGACATCGGACCGGAGCGGCAGTGTTTACACTTCGTACCGGGAATGCGACAGGGCCGTTCGACGCAACCCGTGAAGCTCTCTGCGTTCTCAGCGTCCTCTGAGGTAAATTGGCGAGAGATCCGGGCCAGCCCAGGTCTCGCGGGCTTGGATTCGCTTTTATAGACAGGATTAACAGGATGGTGAGAAATCGAGGCTAGCGTCGCGAGCGCTGTCCCGACGGATTCCGCTTGACCACCGAATCCA
>JAUXGQ010000466.1 GCA_030621975.1 Gammaproteobacteria bacterium
CCAGGTGATGACCTGCGTGGGCCTGATGATACTGGGCTTTGTCGTGGTCTGGTGGGTGCACGCCCGCTGGGGAGATGACCGGCAGAACTGAGAGGAATGCCTGTGCTGGCAAGAATCCTGTTAAGCCTGGTACTGCTGTCCCTGGTCGCCTGTGGCAATAACGCGCGGGCTCCGGTCGAGGACCGAGTCCCGGAGCCCACGCAAACGGAACACAGGGTGGCCCGGGGCGATACGCTCTATTCCATCGCTTTTCGTTATGGCCTGGACTACCGCAAGGTTGCCGCGGCCAATAGTATCGGATCGCCCTATACCATTTACCCGGGTCAGAGCATTCGCCTGGAGGAAGCAGCGTTGCCGGTAGCCTCGCGGCCGACAGAGCCCTTGCAGCCGATAGAGGCGCCGCAGCCAATGGAGCCGCAGCCAATGGAGCCGCAGCCGATGGAGCCGCAGCCGATGGAAGCGCCGCAACCAGTAAAGAGTAAGCCATCCCCGGCGCCCACCAGTAGCACACCGCCTGTTCCGGCCCCGGTTACGACATCTGTTGCGACCCCTCCGAAACCTGTCACAAAACCCGCACCCCCCGTGGCGGCGAGCAAGCCCGCACCGCCCGGTGGCGCCGGGGGCAAGGTCACCGCCTGGCGTTGGCCGACAAAGGGGCCGATCACCCGGGGTTACTCCACCAGTGTCCACAAGGGTATCGATATCGGGGGGTCGCGAGGTGATCCGGTGGTCGCCGTGGCAGCCGGCAGCGTGGTCTACGCGGGAACCGGGATTGTGGGCTTCGGGGAGCTGCTGATCGTCAAGCACAATGACGTTTATCTCAGTGCCTACGGGCACAATGACGCCCTGCTGGTCTCCGAGGGGGACAGGGTGGCAGCGGGTGAAACCATTGCGCACAAGGGCAGTTCCGGCACGGATAAGGTCAAGCTGCACTTCGAAATTCGTAAGGCGGGCAAGCCGATTGACCCGCAAAGGGTACTCCCACGGCGGTAGTGGGGGGGCAATTCAGGCAGTATGGAGGTAGCAAAGACCACAAAACAATAGTAACTACTAGTTTATTGAGAGCCGTATAGCCACGTATAGCTAATAGAAGAGCCCTCGTGTCGTGATTGCAATCTGCGATATTTCTGGGTTAATCTGGCTGGCCCGGCGAGAAAAATACTCTAAGAACTAGTAACCAAGAATAGAGTGGGTTATGGGCATGGATGTGGATCTGAATACTGCAAATTCGAAACGGAATTCGAAATCAGGGAAAGCAGCAGGGCAATCTGCCGTTGCTCGCAAAACAGTTTCTACCAAAGCTGCCACCAGCACGAGTAACGGCAAGACCCGTACTACCGCTGCAGCCAAAGCCTCTACCGCGAAAAAGCCGGCATCAAATTCGAAAGCCAGGTCAGCCCCCAAGTCATCCGCCCGTAACGGGGAAAAGAAACTCGAAGACGTTATCGCGGACATGCCGCGCAAGGCCGAGAAGGCCCTGGACGCAACCCAGTTGTATCTCAATGAGATCGGCTATTCGCCCCTGCTGACCGCAGACGAGGAAAAGTACTACTCTCGCCTGGCGCGCAGTGGCGACGATTCAGGCCGCAAGCGCATGATCGAGAGCAACCTGCGCCTGGTGGTGAAAATATCACGCCGTTATATCAATCGCGGGCTCACCCTGCTGGACCTGATCGAAGAGGGCAACCTCGGCCTGATCCGCGCGGTGGAAAAGTTTGATCCCGAGTTGGGCTTCCGTTTTTCGACCTACGCCACCTGGTGGATTCGCCAGACGATTGAGCGGTCGATCATGAACCAGACCCGCACCATTCGCCTGCCGATTCACGTGGTGAAGGAACTGAATGTCTACCTGCGCGCGGCGCGGGAACTGACGCAAAAACTCGATCACGAGCCCACTGCGGAAGATATAGCCGAGATGCTTGGTCGCCCGGTTGCCGACGTCAAACGGCTGCTCCGTCTCAACGAGCGGGTGGTGTCCATGGATGTCCCGGTGGGGCCAGACTCGGACACCTCGATGGTCGATATGATCGCCGATGCCCAGGTCTGTGACCCGTCACAGCTTTTGCAGGACACCGATATCAAGGACAACATCTCTGTGTGGTTGGAAGAACTTTCCGAGAAGCAGCGGGAAGTCGTGGCGCGGCGCTTCGGACTGCGGGGCTATGAGAGCAGCACCCTCGAAGAGGTGGGCCGGGAGATTGGCCTGACGCGGGAGCGGGTGCGGCAGATCCAGGTAGAAGCTCTCAGGCGCCTGCGCAGTATCATGGAGATGCAAGGTCTCAGCGGCGAATCGTTGTTCAGCTAGATGTAACACTCACCAGACGGTGTATGTTCAGGCGAATCCGCACCTCAAAGAGGACCTTAAGCCAACGTCCTGGCCAACCACTCCCCTAAACTTTCGTTTATTGTAAAATTTGTATCCCTGCTGATACTAAGCTGACGGATTGCCCGCTGACGAGGAAACAGACGTAAGCGTCACAGTAAGGTGCCAAAACATAATAATGCCAAGGGCCAAAGGCAGCCCGTAAAATAATTATAACGGGACAGTGTTTACGAAAGGGGATAGCCTACGATGGGCAGATTTTCAAGGACTCATGTGGATGACCTGAGACTGGGCATGTTCGTGTCCGATCTGGACAGGCCATGGATGGACACGCCCTTCCTTCTACAGGGATTCACCATCAACTCTCTTGACGAGATAGCCACCTTGCGAGGCCTGTGTACCTACGTGGATATCGACATCGGGCTTTCACAGACTCTAACCGAGGTGGATCTCAAAGCATCTCACGGAGGACTAAAGCGGGCGAAAGTTGTCTCAAAGGTCTTCCCTGATAAAACACTCGTTACGTATGAAGATGTGTTTACCTTCGACGGAGAACTAGGTTCCGCAGAAAAGGTCTTCAATGATTACGAGAAAATGATCGGCAAGATGTACCAGGGAATTGCCGTGAACGGTCAGGTAGATATGGAGC